>JBFHRO010000010.1:0-30831 GCA_041591635.1 Oleiphilaceae bacterium
ATGGGGAGTTCCTGGTGTTGTGGTCGTGCCATGCCTCTGCAGTCGTACCTGACGACTCATGAGGCGGCGTGCGTTGCTGCGGCGCAAGTGCTGCTGGCGCGACGGGGAATGACGTTTGATGACATCGACAGCAGCCCTGAGGGATTGTTGCAGGGATTCTATCCAAAGGGCGAAGCCATAGAAAGCCTGATCAACACCTCGATGTTGGCTGCCAGGTTGCTCAACGACATTGAATAAGGGGGGCGTGCGAGAACGCAGCTCAACCCAGCAGCGTCAACACCTGCTTGGCCTGGGCGTTGGCCTGGGACTGCACGGCAATCCCCACCTGATCACGAATCTTGCGCTGGGTGAGTTCGGTGGCTTCACGGGCAATGTCCGAGTCGCGAATCCGGCTGTTGGCGGCGGCCGCACTTTCTTTGGCCTGGGCTTGCTGCAGAATGCTCGATTCAAAGCGGTTCTGTACGGCGCCGAACTCGCTGCGGCCCTTGCTGATGCTTTCGAGCGAACTGTCCAGTTTGCTCAGGGCGGCGCGGGCCTGATCGGCGTTGCCGACGGAAATGCTCTGACTGTCCTCGATGATTTTCGACAGATCGGTCTGCACCTTCACCTGATCACCGGCATCGGCACCGGTTTGAAAACTCAAGGCGTTGTTGCTGCCAAAGAGCTTGACCCCGTTGAAGTTGGTTTTGTCCAGAATCTGCTGATTGGCCTCCTGCAGGTGTGATACTTCCGCTTGCAAGGCCGAGCGATCCTGATCGTTGAGCGTGCCGTTGGCCGAGGCCAGGGCCAGTTCCCGCATGCGCTGGATGTTGGAATTCAGGGATTCCATGGCGCCTTCGCCGGTCTGGAACATGGAAATGGCATCGCCGGCGTTGCGCATGGCGGTATCAAGGCCGCTGACACGGGTCTCAAAACGGGTAGAAATGGCCAGCCCGGCGGCATCGTCGGCGGCCGAGTTCAGGCGATGGCCTGAGGCGATACGCTTGAGGGTTTGGGCGGTGTCTGATTGATAGGTGGGCTGAACAAAGCCAGACCCCTGAATGCCGATTGCCATTGACTGCTCCCTTAAAGACCGACACGTCAGCCTCCATGGTAGATCGAAAAATGTTCAGCTGGTAGTGTAAAAATGTAACCCGCGATCCGTTTTAGTCGCCTTCGTAAAGCAAACCGTAATGGTTCATTATTTCCTGGTAGGCCCCGCTCGCTTTGAGCCGCTCGATACCCTTGGAGATGACACTTGCAAGTTCCCGCGCCCGGGGATTGCTGGCGTGAAAGCCGATCGTGATGGGTTCGGGGTTACCCAGATTGCCCGCAGCCTTGAACTTGTCGCGCAAGCCCAGCTGGCTGGCGGTGTACCAGAACACGGCGGAGTCTTCCGCTACGGTGCCAATGCGCCCCAGCGCCATCATCCTCAGGTTCTTTTCCAGGGCGTTAATGCCGTAACTGACTTCGATACGCTGGGGGTTGGCCCTGTGCTGGGCGATGTAGGCATCCAGGGTGGCATCACCCAGCTGATAGCCTTCAATCACGCCCAGGGTCAGGGCCGACAGGGAGTCCGGTCCCTGCCAGCGCCAGGCACTGGTCTTTACGACAAAAAAGGCGGTTTGCGAGGTGCCAAAGGCTTTCTCGGGGTAAAGGTAGTTTTCCCGGCCGGGCGATACGGCCAGCAGCCCATCGTAGAGGCCCTTTTCCATGCCCATGAGCGCCCGGTTGTAGGGAACGTTGATGTACTGGGCCTGGTAACCGGCATCGTGCAGGATTTTCAGCGCCATATCGGTAATGTAGCCCTTATTCTGGGATTCCTCATCGAGCACATAGGGCGGGTAGGGATCGGACACCAGTTTCACGATTCGGTCGTCGGCCTGGGCGGGGTGAAGCCACAGGCTGCCCAGGAGTGCCAGCACGGCCAGCCATGGGCCAGGGAGTGCACGACCGTAAGGGCGCGTGAGCGGTTGACGCCGATTTGTCATGGGGGCCTCGAGGGGGGCAGGGTCATGCCGGGGTTGTTTCTGGCGGTCAGTTGTCAGTGTAGCGGTTATTTGCCGCTGAATTCGCTATATCAATACGATAATGTTGCGCCAGTTTAGTGTTCATCTGTTTACTATGATGTCTCGAAACAGAATGTCGCTGAGGGTTTTTACAAGCCGTTCAGACCGGGTTGCTTTGCATAATGCCTTTATTGTCGGGCGATTTTGTTATTTTTGTAAATTTCAGTGTACAAGTGTTTCCGTATTTGTAATGATACAAGTGTTCACTGAAATGGCGTATTCCGCGGTCGCTGTTGAGGGTGAGATCAACTTTTAGCATTCGCAGGAGATCATCATGCAGCAACTCTCTCATCTGGATACCCGGTTTTTACATCTGGAATCCCATCGTTCACCCATGCACATTGGCTGTATTCTCAATTTTGTATCCCCGCCGGGCAATGCCATGACTTTTGAGCGCTTTTCCCGGCATGTGGCGGCGCGTTTGTCTTGTTCACCGGTATTTCGGCGCCGCCTGACCGGATTGCCGTTAGGCCTGGATCGCCCTTACTGGGTCGAAGACCGGCAGTTTCGACTCGATCGCCATCTCCAGCAGGTTTCACTGCCCGCCACCGAGAGTGCCGGGGTGCGGACAGATCGGATCAACGGGTTTTTCAGCGAGTCACTCAGTCGCGACAAGCCCTTGTGGGAAATGCGGTTTGTAACGGTGGAAGGTGATCAGAGCGGGGAGTTTTCGGTATTGATGAAATTCCATCATGCGGCCCTCGACGGGGTGTCGGCAGAGAAGGTGCTGGCGGCGCTGCTCAGCCCCAACGCCCGTGATGCCTCGGTATTCACGGATGCCTGGCGACCGGAATTCCCTTCTCTGACCCTGATGGCCGCGAATTGCCTGAAATCCTTTCAGCGCGCCAGCCGTGACTGGAAAGCCTTTGCCAGCCATCTCGGGCATTCGATGTCGCAATCACTGCAGTTGCGAAGCCGGGACGGGCATGCGCAGCCGCCGGTATTTTTTATGGCCCCCAACACACCCTTTAATGGCAAGATCGAGGCTGCGCGCCATTTGTGCAGCGCACACTTGTCGCTGGCGAAAATCAAGGCGATCAAAAACGCCCACGCCGGAACCACGGTGAATGATGTGGTGTTGGCGATTTGTGCCGGCGCACTGCGCCGCCATCTTGACCGGATCGGCCAATTGCCCGATGAATCCCTGGTTGCCATGGTGCCGGTCAACAAGCGCCAGGGTGGCGAGCAACAGCAGGGGAATCTGGTGTCGGCCATGCTGGTCTCTCTGGCCACCGATCTGGACTCACCGCTGCAGAGGCTTAAAGCCGTGCACCAAAATGCCGAGTGTGCGAAAGAATACCAGCGCGAAGTGGCACTGGAAGAAGTGTTCAGCACCCTGCCGCTGACTCTGTCATCGCTTTTGCTCAAGGGCTTTGTTCGCAGCCGTCTGGGCGCTTGGCTGCGTCCGGTATTCAACCTGATTGTCACCAATGTGCCGGGTTCACCGGTGCCTTTGTACCTCGACGGGGCTCGTTTGGTGTCGCTCGAAGGCACGGCACCCATAGTGGACGGGATGGGATTGACACTGGTCGTGACCAGTTATGTGGACATGCTCACCGTCAGCATTACCAGTACGGCCGATCAGGCAGAGCAGTTGCCGCTGTTGGTCAGTGATCTGTACCAGTCGTTGCAGGAGTTGCATGCGCTGAGCACGCCGGCGATACCGGCAGTGCCCATGGCAGTAGTGCAGCAGACACCGGTGGCGGCAATGCGCCTGGTGGCTGGTTGAGAAAGGGATGAACCCAGGGGCGTGCCACAGTACAGTCGGCATCAGGCCCCCGGATTCATCCGGTGATGTTATTTGGCTTGCAGGCCAAAGGGCTGGGTATAGCAAGTGCCCCGTGTGCCTTTGAGAACGGCACGAACGAAGGATTTGCTCGGCGCCATCGAGAAGTCAAAGGTGCTTCCCTGTCCCACTACCTTGCTGCCGGGGCCAACCCAAGAGATCGAGCTGTAGCCATCAGCGTACAGGGAGATTTTCTGGCTGTTGTTGTCCACATCAATGCTGCTGATACGCGGCACCCTGCCTTCACCAGAGGCGCCTGGCTCGTTACAGAAGTAGAAGGCACCGTTCTTCTTGCTTTGGATCAGGGCGTTTTCGCTCAGGTTTGGCATCAGCATGAACTGGAAGCTGTGGAACAACTCGGACTGACTGTGCATGTCATCGTTGGCATAGCCCCAGATCAAGCGGCCATGGCTCTTGAACAGGTTCTCGTTGATATTGTCCCAAAGCTCGGGGAACAGGGTATCGCGGTTGATGACCTCAATGCCGACGCATGATGGATAGTCCTTGTACCAGGGCAGATACCAGTTCCAGTCCGAGGCGCTGCTGTAACGCTTGGGATGGTTGATATGGCAGAGCCCGCCGCTGGACTGCACGTGCGGAATTCCGCTTTGCAAGCTGTTACTGGAGGCGCTGAACTGGAAGAACACGTTGACGTGGTGCGAGCGTGAATACTCATCGCCTTTCACCGCCAGCATGTTCAGGTTGCCCGGGTTCTTGCCGTAAGAGGTCCATGGCCAGGTAATGGTGTCGTGATCCGTGATCGACAGGATTTTGTAGCCGGCAGAATGGTACTGGTCAATGACCTGGGCCGGGCTGATGTTGCCGTCACTGCGGGTGGTGTGGGTGTGGAAGTTGGCCTTGTACTGCTGAACGCTGTTCCAGTTCACGCCACCGTAGGGGTTGATACTCACGATGGTGTTGCCGCTGCCGCCACCGTTGTTGCCGCCACCGTTGTTGCCGCCGCCGTTGTTACCACCGCCGTTGTTACCACCGCCGTTGTTACCACCGCCATTGTTACCACCACCGTTGTTGCCACCGCCGGATTTGACCGAGAAACTTACCGCGCTGCCAAGGAAGCAGTAACCATCGTCCGCAAACAACTGTGCCACATAGTTGCCCGCCGCCAGTTGGGTAAAGGTCAGGTTGCCTTGGGTGTTGTTGGCATACTGATAGGTTACGTAGCTATTGTTGGTGACGCACGTCTTGCCCAGGCTGCCGCTTGGATAGATGCCAATCCAGTCACGCCCGCCCTTGGTGGCGCCGGTGTAGCCAACAGTGACAGACTCGCCGGCGTTAAACTGGGTCTTGGACAGGCTTACACCGGCTGTAGTGGTGCCGCCACCGTTGTTGCCGCCGCCATTGTTGCCGCCGCCATTGTTACCGCCGCCGTTGTTACCACCGCCATTGTTACCGCCGCCATTGTTGCCACCGCCGTTATCACCACCGGATTTGACCGAGAAACTTACCGCACTGCCAATGAAGCAGTAGCCATCGTTATCAAAGAGCTGCGCCACATAGTTGCCAGCCGCGAGCTGGGTGAAAGTGAGCTTGCCCTGCACATCGCGAGCATATTGATAGGTGATGTATTTCTTGTTCTTGGAGCAGCTCTGGCCCAGGCTCCCGGCAGGATAAATACCAATCCAGTCGCGCCCGCCCTTGGTGGCGCCGTTGTAGTCAATGGCCACCGCTTCGCCAGGCGTGAATTGGGTTTTGGACAGGCTAACGCCCGCGGCAGACGTGTTGCCACCGGTGTTGCCACCGGTATTACCGCCAGTGTTGCCGCCGGTGTTGCCGCCGGTGTTGCCGCCGGTATTACCGCCAGTGTTGCCGCCGGTGTTGCCGCCGGTGTTGCCACCGGTGTTGTCACTGCCGGATTTGATGGAGAAACTGCGGGCACTGCCGATGAAGCAATAGCCGTTATTGTCAAACAGCTGGGCTTCATAGTTGCCGGGGGCTAACTGGGTAAAGGTAAGATCGCCCTGGGCGTTTTGTACGTACTTATAGGTAACGTACTTCTTGTTCTTGGAGCAGCTTTGGCCCAGGCTGCCTGCCGGGTAAATGCCGACCCAGTCACGTTCGTCTTTGTTGGCACCCGTGTAACTTATGGTCACGGGCTCGCCCGGGTTGAACTGGGTTTTGGCAAGGCTTACCCCTTCACCGCTGGCCTCGGCCGTCACAGGCAGGGATATCAGCAGAAACAGGGCGAACATAATGCGGAACAAACTTGACAGGACGGGCTGCCGGTAACGGCGATCCTCATTCATGGGCGAATCCTTTATTCGTTGTGTTGATGTCGGGTTGTCTTTATATCGTTTCGTTGTGTTGGTGAAGTGTTTCGCAGGAGCGAGGCTCAGGCTTGAATAAAATGATGAAGGTTGCGGATTTGTGCGGCAGTTATCGCCTGGATGTCCCTTGATGTGAACCGGTTCCGCCATGGCTGTGCGTGACTGCTCATGCTGGCCAATCGTTGGGCAGTGGCGCCTCATATCGCGAGATTGTGCCTCGACTCGCCCGCCAACTTGACATTATCCTTTGGGGCCACGGCGAAACCGGGGCTGCAGCAGTTCAATTGAACAGGCTCGTTGTCTCGCTGCCTTCGCCATGCGGCAACTGAATTTCTCACTGGTGAAGCGACCCTGTCATGAGTAAAACTGTCCTGAAAGATCCCTTGTTTCAGCTGATTGGTATTGGCCTTTTGCTGTATGGGCTGTTCTATTATTTCAACCCGGTGGATGGCTCATCGGCTGAACTGGCGCGGGATATCGCCGCCAAGCTGGAGCAATATGCCAGTGAAAGCCCCCAGCCGCTGACGCTGGAGGAAAGAAAGGAGTTCGTGCGCAAGCAGATCAATGAAGAACTGCTGTATCAGGAAGCCATGCGTGCAGGACTGAATCATGATGGCTTCATTCGCGAGCGGCTGATTCAAAAAGCACGGTTTTACCTTGAAGGCCAGTTTGTTCCCCCCGAGGCGGATGAGCAGACACTGCAGGCGTTCTGGGCCAGCAACCAGAATAACTACATGCAGGAGAGAAATGTCAGTTTCGAGCAGCGCCTGCTCAATGCCGAGGGAGTTTCGCAAATCCGCGACATTCTGGAGCGGGAACCTTCGGAGTCGCTGTTGCTGGAGCAAATCAGACCCTTGCTAAAGCCCTCGATGTTGTCGACGGTGTTTGAGCATGCCAGCCTGGCGGGGGTTCAGGCACTGTTTGGTGACGAATTCATCGAAAGCCTGATGGAAATGCCCCTGAACCGCTGGATCGGATTTGTCGAGAGCGAACAGGGTTTTCATCTGGTTAAAGTGCTGGCGCGCGAGGATGACCGGGTCAGTGACTATGGCCAGGTCAAAGAGAAGGTGAAACAGGACTGGATCGCCGCCCAGCGTGAACAGTGGCTGCAGCAGGTGCTGGAATCCAGGCGGCAGCAACAGGGGCTGAGCCTTGAGGAATATGAGGAATATATTGCCCATGAATAGATCGGTGAGGGTATCGCTGGGACTGTGGCTTGGCTTGGTGGCGATGCCGGCGGCGGTGTACGGACACAACCTGAATTTTGGCACCCTGACGGTGCATCAATCTGCCACCGATGCGTACCACCTGCAGGTGCTGTTTCAGATGTCGGGAGACCAGGGCAGTCACCATGGCTCGACCGTCCAGCCTCCCGGTGATTGCGTGGTGATCAGTCAGCTCGTGGAACAGAAGGACGAGACGCGCTTGCGGTCACGGCAAAGCTTGCAATGCAAGGAGCCGGGGCTGCAGTCGAAGCAGTTTCAGCTGTCGGGGCTGCCGCCTGGAGCCACAGTGTTGGTGCGGGCCATGCTCGACGGGGTGCAGTTGGAAGAGCAACTGCTGACCGGCAACGTTTCCTCGTGGGAAATAGGTGCGAATGCGGCCCAGGACAGCAATGTGTTTGTCGATTACGCCTGGCTCGGTGTTGAGCATATTCTGATCGGCTGGGACCACCTGCTTTTTCTGGTGATGCTGATTCTCCTGGTTCCCTTTGGCTGGAAGCTGGTGCAGGTGATCACGGCCTTTACCCTGGGGCACAGCGTTACGCTCGCCCTGGCAACGCTGGACATCATTAAGGTTCCCATGCCGCCCACCGAGGCCCTCATTGCCTTGAGCATCGTGTTTCTGGCCTCGGAAGTGATTCGCTTTCAGCGTGATCGCATTGCGACCCTGACGGTTAGCTGCCCGGGCATTGTTGCCGCGTTATTTGGCCTGTTTCACGGACTGGGCTTCGCCTCGATACTGACTCAAACAGGCGTCGCCCAGGATCAGCTTTTCTATAGTCTGGTGGCATTCAACCTGGGAGTGGAGGCAGGGCAACTGCTCTTTGTCGCGACCCTTCTGATGATCGGTCGGCTGGCAAGGCGCCTGATGGGATCCGGGAATGATCCCTTGCCGTATCAACGGCTGACTGCCTACCTTGGCGGCAGCCTTGGGGCCTTTTGGTTGATTGAGCGGGTGGCGGGGTTTTAGCAAAACAGCAACTAACACCTGATTAAAGGGCGTGAAGCTGTGCGGCAACGGGCATGATGCTTGAGCCGCTTTTACGCCGTTTCACAATGCGGCATTCAATGGAGAGCGGTCAGGCACAAAAATAATAGCGTTGTAGTGCATCCAGCGCTGATTGACGTTCCATTTTTTCATAAAGGCTTCATAGGTTTGCGTTATTGTTCACCGGTGGCGTTTGGCAAGGATCCTGATGCCAGCTCCGCATCACGGATCTCCCTGAGCGCCTTGACGACGGCTGGATAGCTTGCCTGCAATTCTTCCAGCAGGGTTTTAAGCGTCAGCCCCTTGTCGCTGGTGGCGGTGACGGTTTGTTCAATGTCGCGGCACAGGGCGGCGAAGGCCAGCGCGCCCAGGTTCCCCGCCGAGGATTTGAGGCTGTGGGCAAGGCGCGCTATGTCTGTGAAGCGGTTGGTGGCGGCGGCGCCGCTGATTTCGGCCATGGCCTGGGCCGACTGGGACAGAAAGTGGTCGATCATTTTCACGATGATGTTTTCGTTATCCTCATCATCCTGCAGCATGCGAATGCCGTCGAGGCGCTTGGCGTCGATGAGCTGCCAGGCTCCGCTGAGATCGGCGTTTGCCGGCGTTCTTGCTGGCGGCGATGCTGTGCTGTCTGTTGTTGCAACCGGTACGCTGGCCGTGGGTGCTGGCTGCAGTGCCTGCGGGTTCACCCACTGGGTGATAGTGGCGACCATATCAGCCATCAGGTAGGGTTTGGTGAGCACATCGTCCATGCCAATGGCCAGACACTTTTCCTTATGTTCCGGCAGGGCGTGGGCGGTCAGGGCGATAATGGGGACTCTGGCGCGGCCCTGGCGCTGCTCCAGTTCGCGAATGCGCCGGGTGGCTTCGTAGCCATCGAGCACCGGCATCTGGCAGTCCATCAGCACCAGATCGAAGGCGTCCTGAATCAAGAGGTCAACGGCGGCCTGGCCGTTTTCGGCGACCCAGTAATGGCAACCGAGTTTTTCAAAAATGGCGATGGCAAAATCCTGATTTACCAGATTGTCTTCTGCCATAAGAATGCGCAGCTGTGGGTAGCGGGGCAGCGCCGCGGCACGAACGGCCTTGTGCTCCATGGATTCGCCCTTGCACAGCTCGCCCTGCTTCACTTTAAGCAATATCTGGTGCACTTCCTGCACCAGCACCGGCTTGACCAGGCTGATGTCCACCAGGTGCTCAGGGCTCAAATCGAAGGCCCGTTGCTTGATGACCAGCGGCCGCGCCTCGCCCAGCGCATTGAGGTCTTGTTGCAGGGCGCGTTCTGCCGCCGCCGCAATGGCCTCATCGTACCAGAGTACGTGTGGCGTACAGGCCCCGGTCGAGACGGTGCCTTCAAGCAGCAACGGGCTGCCGGGGCGGCTGACCCGAACTGAAACCCCCCAGTAAGCCAGCTGCCGCCGAAACAGGTCGGTGAGTTCGGCATGGGTGTCGAGCACAACGACAAAGAGGCCTTCAAGGCAGTCGGGGATCTGCCAGTCGCCCTGCTCGTGGTTGGCGGCACAGGTAAACACCAGCGTAAATTGAGAGCCAAAGCCGTACTGGCTTTCGACATCGATCTGGCCGCCCATGCTGTGCATGATCTGTCTGGCAATGGTGAGCCCAAGGCCAGTGCCGCCGTAGAGCCGGGTGGTGGTGGAGTCTTCCTGGGCAAAGGAGTCAAAAATCCGCTTCAGGTTTTCTTGCTTGATGCCAATGCCGGTGTCTTTCACCGCAATGCGGGTTTCGATCTGGTCGGCTTTGAGGCGCTTCTGGGTGACCGTGACCTTGACGTAGCCCGACTTGGTGAACTTGATGGCGTTGTTCAGCAGATTGAGAATCACCTGGCGCATGCGCAGATCGTCCAGATACAGCACCTCGCGGCATTGCAGCGGGTAGTCGCAGATTACCTCTACGCCCTTGCGGTAGGCGGTGGGGGCGACGACCTTGAGGCAGTCTTCGACAATCAGGCGCAGATTGGAAAAGCGCGGGCTGAGGGTGAACTCCCCGGCTTCGATCTTGGAAAAATCCAGCACGTCGTTGATGATGGCCAGCAGGTTTTTACCCGAGTCCTTGATAGTGCTGGCCAGTCTGGCCTGTTTTTCCTTGAGGGGGGTATCGAGCAGCAGATCGCTCATGCCCAGAATGCCGTTGAGCGGTGTGCGCATTTCGTGACTGATATTGGCCAGAAAGTGCGATTTGGCAATCGAGGCTGCTTCGGCAGATTCTTTGGCGGTTTTGAGTTCCTCCACCACCGACTCCAGTTCCCGGGTGGTGTTTTCGAGGCTCAGGGTGCGATCGCTCACCCGGGTTTCGAGTTCGCGCTGATGGTCGGTGAGGGCCGATGTCCATACCTGGGCCCGCTTGAGCAGTTCATTGAATTGCTCGTATAACATGCCGATTTCATCCTGCTCGGTGCTGCTTACCCGCACCGAGTAATCGTTGGTGCGTGACACCTCGGCCATGGTGGACGACAGATCCAGAATCGGCCGCGCCATGCGCAAGGCGATCCGGCGCGAAATAAAGATGGCCAGGGCCACGGCAACGATCAGGGTTGCCAGCAAGGACAAGAGATCGTTGACCAGCAACGCCCAGGTGCGCTCGTTGGTGTTGACGATTTCGAGGTAGCCCAAAAGCCGGTTGTCTGCATCCAGAATCACATGGGTGATGTTGATTTCAGCCGCCTGCTGGCGAAACTCGATGCCCTCGTTGAGCAGCTCTATGTCGCGCACCCGGAGTTTCTCTGTGGTGTCCGGCTGCAGCCGGGGCGGGTACCAGGCGAACAGGGCGCCTTCGCGATCAAACACCTTGGCCTGCTTTACCGTACTCACTGCTGCCAGCGATGCCAGCACTTCGGTGGCCGATTCCTTGTGATAAAAGGTCAGCGAGCCGCGCAGGTTTTCGGTGACCACGGCACCTAGGGTTTTCAGAATATCCCGTTCGATGCGGGCGTACCCGATCACCGAGAGCATCAGCCCCACCAGCGTGGCCAGCAAAATTACCGCAAAACAGGAATAAAGAATGTTGCGAAACAGTTTTTCGCGCAGCGAATGGCGGACGGTGGGGCACTGGGCAGCCATGTCAGCGCTCGCTGTCGCCGGGCAGGGCGAGTTTGGCCAGGGACGGATGCAGGCTCAGGCCGGCCTGGATCGCCTGGTGAAGATTGAGTTTAAAACGCAGTTTCCGGTCGACCTGAAGAAACTGCACCATGCCGCCCATGCGCGAAAAGTTGCTGCGCGATGACACGGTCAAGAGCGGTTTGTCACTGAAATACTGCAAGTAATAGTTCACCTCTATGTCTTCGAGATCATCGGCGAAATACAGCAGCCGGCAGGGTTCGAGTTCCGTCACTGTGGGCAGTACCCGATCGAAGATGTGGCGTTGCAAATCCTGATCCTTGACCTTGATGCCCTGGGTTTGAAAGCTGGCGTCAGAGTAGGGTGTCTGGCCGATCACGCAGAGCTCGAAGGGTTGTGGCTGCGTGGGCAGGAGTGACTCGGGTGGCGCGGGCCAGTTGATGAAGCGCGTGAGGCCCAAAAGAAACTGCCAGCGCAATTCGTGCTCGCTCGTAGTCTGGGCGCACGCGGGGCCACCTGCCAGCAACAGCAATAACGCAGTGATGAGGGGCAGGCAGGGTCGCATGTTCAGAGGCGCACCTCGACCTGGACAAAATAGCTGGTCTGGATCTCGCGGGGTATTGCGCCCAGTTGCGAGGTTTCGATCACCCCTTCCTGCTCTCCCTGGTGGAAAATATCCCGGGCACCGAAACGCAGGCTGAGCTGGTGGTTGTGCTGATATTGCAGAATCAGATCCAGGGCCTCGTAACTGGCCACCCGGTGCTGCGGGTAATGATCCACATAGCGCAGGCCCGCGCGGGATGACCAGTGCTGCGAGAAAATCCAGTCGTGGAGCAAAAATGCCTGATGTTCGGGGCTGAATGACAGCGCACTTTCGGGGATCAGCCCGGGGCGGGTGTCATTCTCCATATGAATGTAGTGGTAGCCCAGATGCAGCTGATGTGCCGGTGTGACGGCCCAGCGGGCGGATAGCTCAGCGCCGGTGGTAACGGTGGCCGTGGCGTTCTGGAACACCAAAGGCAGCACAATGCGATCGGTTGCAGCACACTGCGGCGGTGGCAGGCCGGTGCTGGCGCAACTTGCCTGGCCCGGCGCCGTGCCGCGAATATTTCTAAAATCACTGTAGTAGGTGGCCAGGTCGTAGCTCAGGTTGTCGGCGAGCTGGCCACGCAAGCCGGCTTCATAAATCCAGACTTTTTCTTCTTCAAGTTCCCGGTTGAAGGTCACGCGGGATTCCAGCGGCCAGGGATAGGGGTTGGCGGCTGACAGTGGCGGTGCGGTGCGCAGCAAAAAGGTGGTGTAGTGCTCGATCACCGAAGGCACCCGTGTTGACCGGCTGGCGGCGAGCCAAAAGGCATGATTGGGACTCAGCTGTTGCAAAAGACGCAGTGACGGCAATACCTGGTGGGTGTTGAAGCCCTGGGTTTCAAGGTGGCGGTGATGTTCGTACTTCACCCCCAGCGTCAGGGTGGATTCCTCGGTGACAAACCACTCGTTCTGGACAAAGCCGCTGACAATCTGCACATCCACCTTGCTGCTGCTGGCGAGAAAGGATTGCTTGCCCTGCAGGGTGAGGGCGTGCTGGCGATAACCCAGACCCCAGATCCAGCGAAAGCGGGAATAGTCGATCTTGTTGTCGAGATCGAAATTCACCAGATCATCGTCAATGTCGTAATCGGCGCTTTTACGGTCGTGGGCCGAGTAATACAGGGTAGCCGAAAGGCCGGCATTGGCCTGCAACTGGCGCTGGTAATTGAATACCAGACTGCCGGAGTCGTTCGTCAGCGCGTTTGACTGCTGGTAGTTTTGCGGGGCACCCAGAATGGGATCCAAAACCTTCTGGTGTGTCCAGTGGGCCGACATGCCGTACTCACTTTCGCCGCGTTGCTTTTTCAGCCCCAGTGCCGTGGTAAAGGATTGCCAGTGATCCACATCGTTAGCTCCGGCCGGGTACACCTGGTCGGCCTGCTTTTTGTAGCTTACCGAGGTTTTGCCGTACAGGCCCGGGCCGAGTTCGGTGGCATATTTCACCGCGCCACCGGCATAACCTTCACTGTCGACATCGCTGCCAAAGGTCATGCCCGGATCGGCATCGGGCTGGCGCGTAATGATGTTGACCACGCCATTGACTGCGTTGGCGCCCCACACCGACGAGCCCGGGCCACGAATGACTTCGATGCGTTCGATGTCTTGCATGTTGATGTCCACCGAATCCCAGAAAACACCGGAAAACAGCGGTGAATAGATACTGCGGCCATCGATCATCACCAGCAGCTTGTTGGAAAAGGCGCCATGGAAGCCTCGCGATGACACGCCCCAGTTGTTGCCGGTGTTGCGGGTGACCTGAATGCCGGGCACGTACCGCAGGGCCTCCGGGATGGAGCGGGCGTTGGAGCGGCGGATATCCTCTGCCGTAATCACGGTGACAGCCGCCGGAATTTCCGCCAGTTGCCGGCTGAACTTGCTGGTGGAGACCACTTCGACATTCATCAGGGCTTCGAGCTCACTCAACCCCTGATCGGCATCGAAGCCGTTGTTATCGGCCCATCCGGAACCTGCGCCCAACAGGGTCGCCACAAAGGCCCAGGAGAAGAAGGTCGCCAAAGGTGTTTTCATTACCAGATACTCAGGATGTGAGGTTTTGTTGTGCCAGACACCAGGCAATGTATTCCTGTACCGGCAGTGGCCGGCTAAACAGGTAGCCCTGACCGTAGTCGCACTCGTGCTGCGACAGAAAATCCCGTTGCTCGGGGGTTTCAATACCTTCGGCCACCACCTTCATGCCCAGCCCATGCCCCAGGGAGATGATGAGCTTGGCGAGCTTTTGGCTGCGCTGGTTATCCAGGCTGTGAATGAAGGCCTTGTCGATTTTCAGAATGTCCACTTCGAACTTCGACAGGTAATTCAGCGACGAGTAACCGGTACCAAAATCGTCAATGGCAATGCGAAACCCCAGTTGCTTCAGGTCGTGCAGGATTTCCTGGGTCTTGTTTGAATCATCCAGCAACACATACTCGGTGATTTCCAGCTCCATTTGGTCGGTGCCCAGCTGTTCGGCCTCGAGGCTGTGCATCAGGCAGTCAATGAGCTTTTTCGGGTTGTTGAACTGGTGTGGCGACAGGTTAACGGCGATTTCCACCTTGGTGCCTACCCGCGTTGACACTTCACGAATCAGTTGCGCCGTTCGCCGGATCACCCAGTCACTGATCGGCAGAATCAGCCCGGTATCTTCGGCCAGGGGAATAAAGCGGTCGGGAGGGATCGAGCCGAACTGGCGGTTATTCCAGCGCAGCAGTGCTTCGGCGGCAAAGCCCCCCGGTTGGCCGAGGGCAATTTTGGGTTGCAGGTACAGCTCGAACTCCTGGTGTTCGATGGCGTAACGCAACTCGGATTCCAGCGCCATCCGGGTGCGGGCGGCTTCGCTGATGTCGTGGCAATAGAACTCGACCCGGTTGCGCCCTTTGTCTTTGGCCGTGCGCATGGCGGCATCGGCTTTTTCGATCAGCTCATGGGAGCTCTCACCATCGGCCGGTGCGATGGCCAGCCCCATGGACAAGCTGACATGCAGCGTAATCTGCGGCAAATGGAAGGGCTCGGCCATGGCCTGGGTAATACGCATGGCAATGCGCAGGCCTACTTCAGGGGTTTCCAGCTCATCGATCACAATGGCGAACTCATCGCCACTAAAGCGCGAGATGTTGCCCAGCACCAGCTTGCCGGTGCGCGCGGTGATGTCGTAATCGCGCAGGCAGTCCTTGATGCGGTGGGCAACCGCCTGCAGCAGGGCATCGCCCACCGCCAGGCCGTAGCTTTCGTTGATGCGCGAAAACCGATCGATGTTGGCGAAAATCACCGCGGTCTTGCGCTGCAGGCGCTTGGAAAGCGTCAGAACCCGATTGAGCTCCTGTTCCAGGTAGGTGCGATTGGGCAAGCCTGTCAAGCCATCGAAAAACGCCAGATACTTCACCCGCTCTTCGGCGTTGCGCTGCACGGTAATGTCGCGAATCACGAACAGGTATTCGTTCTTGTCGCTGCGGGCAATGCGGCTTTCGTAAATGGCTTTGCCTTCCTCGCCATGACGGCTGGCCGGGCAGGCCATTTCGATATCGTAGTTGTTGACGTAACCCACCTTGATGAACACGTTGAGCTGATGTCGCAGCATTTGTCCGGGTTTTTCGGGTAAAACCGCGCCTATGGGTTTGCAATAACTGGCCTCGGCAGAAAAGTACAAAGGATGGGTGTGGGACTGAAAATGCGCATCCAGTACCTGCCCCTGGGCATTCACCCGGATGATGGTGTCGGGCAGGGCACTGAACAGCGCCCGCTCCTGGATTTCCTTGTCGCGCACCGTATTGAGGGCGCGGCTGCCCTTGAGCAGGTAGAGAATGCGATGCCCCAGCACCGACCAGTTGATGGGTTTGGTGATAAAGTCATCGGCACCGCACTGGTAGGCCTTTTCAATCGAGGCAATGTCTTCCAGCCCGGTGATCATCACAATGGGCACAAAACGCCGGGTGGCCTGTTCGCGCAGTATCTGGCAGGTGGCGAAGCCATCAATGCCGGGCATTTGGACATCGAGCAGCACCACATCGGGCTGTTCCTCGGCAAAACAGGCAATGGCCGCGTTGCCGCTGTCACACACCCGGGTGCTGAACCCCGACTTTTTAAGCGCCTTTTCGAGCAAAAAACGCATGTCGAACTCATCGTCGGCAATCAGAACCTTGGCCGGTTTGTCTGATTTCAGCCACTCCATGTACGTCTTTACCTCTCATGTGCGTGCTCGACGGCAAACTATAGGAAACGCAGGCGGCAGGGCAAAGCGCATGCGCGTGCCCCCTAAGCATAGAGAAGCCTTGATGAATGTCCAAACCCGGGGGGAGAAATTGGCGTGAATCGCCAAGCGGCGTTAGCTTAATAGCGCAGCACGATTGGCAAATGTGATTTGAAATGCTGGAAGTCTTTATCGATGGTGAATATGGTTGCTTTAGGGAAACGCTGCATTAACGGTATCTTTCTTTGATTTAAAGCCACCAACTTTCAATGCGGCGTCTAATAGATCATTATCCAACGCTAAATTTGTAGCCATGATTTACTCCGTTACACAAAGCTCTACACATAGGGTATGCCAAACAAAAAGAGCTACCAAGTGGCGGCTACGGACCCAAAACACTTGATCCACCTAAAGCAAAGCCAGGAGCGTCGCGCATGGATTCAAGCGTCATCTACAACACGCTGAAGGATTATTTCGGTTACCGCGAGTTTCGGTTTCACCAGGAGGCGGTGATTGGCCGCACGCTGGCGGGCCGCAGCAATCTGGTGATTATGCCCACGGGCGGGGGCAAGTCCTTGTGCTATCAACTGCCGGCGATACTGCTGCCGGGGATCACGGTAGTAGTGTCGCCCCTGATTGCCTTGATGCAGGATCAGGTCGCCGGGCTGCTGGCCAATGGCGTCAAGGCGCAGGCACTGCACAGCAATTGCACGCCCGAACAGGAGCGCGACATTCGGGCCGGTGTCGAAAATGGCCAGCTCAAACTCCTGTATGTGTCGCCCGAGCGGGCGGTAACACCGGGCTTCATTCACTGGCTGCAACGCCAGAAAGTGGCCCAGCTGGTGGTTGATGAAGCCCATTGCGTGTCTATGTGGGGTAACGACTTTCGCCCGGAATACGCCCGGTTACCCGAATTGCTGGCGAGTTTTCCGGGGGTGCCGGTGAATGCGCTTACCGCCACGGCCGATCCGGCCACGCGGGAGGACATTGCCATCAAGCTCCAGCTGACCGACGCCGACCGGTTTGTGTCCAGCTTTGAGCGGCCCAACATTCATATTGAGTGTTATCCGGCCCAGAAACGCATGGATGCCATCACCGGCTACCTCAGGGCCAACCCGGGGCGCGCCGGCATCATTTATTGCCTCAGCCGCACCGGTACCGAGGAGGTGGCGCAAAAACTGCGGCTCAAGGGCTTCAACGCCCGCCATTACCATGCCCGCATGAGTGCCGACGAGCGCAAACAGGTGCAGGAGGCGTTTTCGCGCGATGCGGTGGACATTGTGTGCGCGACCATCGCCTTTGGCATGGGAATCGACAAGCCCAATATTCGCTGGGTGATTCATTACAACCTGCCCAAAAACGTTGAAAGCTACTATCAGGAAATCGGCCGTGCCGGTCGTGATGGCGAGCCGGCCGAGGCGATTTTGTTTGCCGGAGCGGGCGATCTGAAAACCTATCAGGAATTCATTACCAACAGCGTTGGCGCCGAAGAATACAAAGAGGTGCAACGCAAGAAACTGTATCGCCTCTGGGAGCTGACACAAACCCGCTCGTGCCGCACCAATCTGGTTCTGGGCTACTTTGGCGAGCATCGATCAACGCCCTGTGGCCACTGTGATGTCTGCCAGAATCCGCCCCGGGGGTTCGATGGCACCGAGCTGGCGCAAAAGGCCCTGTCGGCCTGTTACCGGGTGAACCAGAATGCGGCCCTGACAACCCTGGTGCAGGTATTGCGCGGGTCTTTCTCGCCCGAAGTGAAGGCAAACCGCTACGATCAGATCAAAACCTTCGGCGCCGGGGCGCAGGTGAGCACCAAGGAGTGGAACCACTACATTACCCAGATGATCGACCAGGGGCTGCTGGCGATTGACTTCCATCGTCAGGGCAAGCTGGCGCTCACGCCCTTGTCGATGCAGGTGCTGAAACAGGGGCAGACAGTGCAACTGTTCGAGCCCAAGGAGCAAACGCTGCGTACCCGGCAGATTCAGGCGGCCGATCTGTCGGAGCAGCCTTACGATCAGGCGCTTTACGACGCACTGGCACGCTTGCGGCGCCAGATCAGCGAGGAAAACGGCAACAAGCCGGCCTTTACGGTGTTTTCCAATGCCACCTTGCAAGACATGGCCCGCCGCCAGCCCACCAGCCTGGAAGCCTTTGCCCAGGTGAACGGTGTGGGCAATCGCAAGCTCGAACAGTACGGTGATCGTTTTGTGGCCTGCATTCGCGAGACGCTGGCGACCTGCTGAACAGCCTGCACCCGGCTGGCACAGCGCGGCAAGCGCCTCGGTTATTACAAGGCTGCCTTTTCAGTTTCATAAAAGGCAAGGTCGGTAAAGCCTTTTTTCAAGAGGGCATCACGCAGGGTTTCATGCACGATGATGGCATTGGTTGATTCAGCAAGGCGAAAGAGTAACAATCCATGTGCCTTATGTTTGTCAATCGCCAAGCCATCAAAGTCTGCGTCTGTGACAGGCGGGCCATCCGAATGAACGCTGACGCCGGACTTTTTCAAATCCGCCGCCGCCACGAGACCAACAACGTTGACGGCGTTGTAATTGACATGTACTTGACCATTATCCGGATCGCGAATCGCAACGGGATAGGTTTGCAGATTAGTCACACCGGATTCCTTCAATGCCTGAATCAGTGCGTCACTGAATAATGGAGCGTTAGCACGTAGATAGGATGGCATCTGATGACTGTCATCCGAAGAGTGGGGGTTAAAAGGTTTTAAACTGAATTTGATGGGGTTGGGGATGACTTCTGTCTCTGGAACCGGTGCCCCTTTACGCCAATAGTACCAATCCACTTCAGGATCGTTATCCGTATCACCTTCATGATTATCAATCCACCGGCCCCGTGTATCCCTTTCAAATAAATAATAGTTCCCCATGGTGTATTCCTTGTTGGCGTTATCGGTTTCTCGCGGTTGATGCTCTTTTTATTCGTCATGGAATCCTGCACTAAGCCTGACCTGGTTTCCACCCTGATGCAGGAAAAACCCGCAGGTGCTTTCTTTTGCATGGGCAATCGCAAGGTTGATCAGTACGTCGATCGCTTTGCGGCCTGCATTTGCGACTGCCTTGAAGACCCTGTACCCCGCTAGCGCGGCGCAGCAAATACCTGCGTCCAGTAAATGCGGTAGTCGGCGGCGGAATTGTCCACCTTGCTGACGGCGACCTCGGTGAAGTTGGCGTTCATGATGTTTTTGCAGTGGCCGGCGCTGTTGAGCCAGCCTTGCATGACCTGGCTGGCGCTGGTCTGGCCGGCGGCGATGTTTTCGCCGTAGGTGCGGTAGCTGTAGCCCGTGGCCTTGATGCGATCGCCCGCGCTCAGGCCGTTAGAGCCGGTGTGGCTGAAAAAGTTGTTGGTTGCCATGTCGGTGCTGTGACTCAGGGCCGCCTGCTCCAGGGTGCAGCTCCAGGCAACCTCGGCCACGGCCTTGTAGCTGGTGGTGCCGCAACTGCGGGCAGTACGCCGGGCTTCGTTGATCAGGTTCAGCAATTCGGTTTCCAGCGCATCCAGGGTGCAACCGCTGATGGGTGCCTCGGTAGCCGGGGGGTCTTGTACCGTTTCTGCGGGGGTGGTCTCCGGAGTCGGTGTGGTAGTCGGGGTCGTGGGTGCCGGTGTTGTGGGTGCAGGTGTCGTGGGTGCCGGTGTCGTCGGTGTGCTGCTGGTGTCGGTTGCCGCCGCAGTGGTACTCTCGCCCGCCGGCGCCTGACTTGAGGGCAGGGCAGTGACAGTGGGCGGCGTGGCCGTTTCGGGTGCCGCGCTACCCGAGCTGCCACAGGCACTGAGCAGTGACAGACTCAAGAGTGGCAATAGCACCAGGGGCAACCGGTGAGGCAGCAAACGATTCATGGATGATCCTTCCCTATCGGGCGAGCAAAACAAGGCGTGATGAGACCGAGCCTACCGGAACAGTCACGTTATCTTGAAGCGGTTTTTCGTTGCGATTTGTGGTGATGCGACCGGCTTGGCAGATGTGCCGCGCTCTTGTTGGCAGCACGGCCTGATTCGGCCGCAAAGCCGGGTCCTGGCCTTGGCACTAGCGATACCGCAAGTGCTGATATTCCCGGGGCGACATGCCGATGACCTTGCGAAACAGGCGCGAAAAATAATAGGGGTCATCGTAGCCGAGCTGGCGGGCGATTTCGCGGATCTGGCGCTCGCTCATGTCGAGCAGGTAGCAGGCTTGTTCCATCTTCAGATGAATGAACTGCTCAATGGGCGAGCGGCCGGTAAGCTGTTTGTATTTTTTGGCAAAGTAAAACCGTGAAAGATTGACCGAGGCCGCCATTTCGTCGAGATCCAGCTGGCCATGCAGCCGCTGCAGCATCAGCGCATGAATGGCCTCCAGGCGGATACCGGGATGCCGGCGCGCCTTTACCGCCGGCATCTGTACTGCCAGGTAGCTGAGCAGTTGGCGCAACTGCTGGGCGGCGTGAATAAATACCTTGTCACTGAAGCCGGTGTTGCGCACCGCCAGCAGGGCCTCGAAATCGGCCATCAGGCGGGGCAGTATGCCCAGGTGCACCATCGGGCAGGCGGTGTCACAGGCCAGATTGTCTACAAAGGCCTGGGCCAGGTGGCCGTCAAAATGAATCCAGAAAATGGTCCAGGGGTCATGGCGATCGGCCTGATAGCCATGCGCCAGGCCCTTGGGCAGAATCACCAGATCGCCTTTGCCGACCCGCCAGGATTCCCCGCGCGCCTGCAGGTGCCCGGCCCCTTCGCTGCAGTAGATGAGCAGGTAATCGTCGTGCTGGTCGCGTTGCATGCGATGCCCGCCGGCATGGGGGTAATAGCCAAAGCGCAGCGGATAGAGATCCTGGCATAAGGGGTTGTGCCGGTAGCGGCGCAGGATCAGATCGGGCACATGAAAGCGCACGCCGTGGGCGGGCAGGGGCCAGTTGGAGGGTTCGGACACGCAGGCCTCGCAGGTATCATGCTAGGGGTGAAGCCAAGATGGTGTGGCAAAGCCAAGATAGTCCATCTATTGACCAACTTCGTCAATCCAGTACCGCTATGCTAAAGGCGTAGAATCTTCAGTGTCACCTTTGTATTCATTACTGCCGCCTGCGTAGAGGATGCCTGTCATGCACAGCCGATTGCCCCTGTTTCTCGATGGTGAGTTTGTCGCCAGCGCCAGTACGCGCCTCTTGCCGGTCATCAATCCCGCCACCCAAGGGGTGCTGACTCAGGTACCCTGTGCCACCGCGCAGGAAGTCGAGCGTGCGGTGGCCTCGGCCCGGGAGGCATTCCGGCACTGGAAAGAAGTGCCTCCCAGCGATCGGGCGCGCCTTATGATGAAGTACGCGCAGCTGCTTAAAGCCCATCATGACGAGCTGGCTGAAATCCTCAGTCAGGAAACCGGCAAAATCTTTGCCGATGCCAAAGGGGATGTGTGGCGCGGCATTGAGGTGGTGGAGCAGGCCTGCAATATCCCGTCGCTGCTGATGGGGGAAACGGCCGAAAATGTGGCGCGCGAAATCGACACCTACAGCCTGATTCAGCCGCTGGGTGTCTGCGTGGGTGTCACCCCCTTCAATTTTCCGGCGATGATTCCCCTGTGGATGTATCCCCTGGCCATTGCCTGCGGCAATACCTTTGTGCTCAAGCCCTCGGAGCAAGATCCGATGACCCCCACGCGTCTGGCGCAACTTTTTGTCGAGGCGGGCTTTCCCAAAGGCGTGCTGCAAGTGATTCATGGCGACCGGGAACAGGTCGATCAACTGCTCACCCATCCCGATACCCGTGCCATTTCCTTTGTGGGTTCGGCCGCGGTCGGCCAGCATATTTACCGCACCGGCACCTGGCACCTCAAGCGCGTGCAGTGCATGACAGGCGCCAAGAACCACATGGTGATTATGCCCGATGCCCACAAGCAGCAGGTGATCAATCATCTGGTGGGCGCCTCGGTGGGCGCCGCCGGCCAGCGTTGCATGGCCATCAGCGTCGCGGTGTTTGTGGGGGAAAGCCGGGCATGGCTGCCTGAACTTCAGGCCGCGCTGGCGCAGGTCAAGCCGGGGCTCTGGAATGACGAGGACGCGGGCTTCGGCCCCCTGATCAGCGCCCGGGCAAAACAGCGGGTGCTGGGTTTGATCGCTCAGGGCAAGGCAGAAGGCGCCTGCTGCCTGCTTGACGGCTCGTCATTTACCCTGCCCGAGGCCCCCGAAGGA
Organism: Oleiphilaceae bacterium; assembly: GCA_041591635.1. Classification (GTDB taxonomy): domain Bacteria; phylum Pseudomonadota; class Gammaproteobacteria; order Pseudomonadales; family Oleiphilaceae; genus JACKOD01. The sequence continues at coordinate 22,358 of JBFHRO010000010.1, forward strand.
AACTGGATTGGCCCCACCTTGTTCAGTCAGGTGACGCCTAAGATGCAGATCTACCGCGAGGAAATTTTCGGGCCAGTACTTTTGGCCGTTGAAGCCAATGACCTGGACGAAGCGCTGGCGATAATCAATGCCAACCCCTTCGGCAATGGCACCTCGATCTTTACAGCGTCCGGCGGGGCGGCCCGGTATTTTCAGCATCATGTGGAAGTGGGGCAGGTGGGGATCAACGTCCCCATTCCTGTGCCGCTGCCGTTTTTCTCCTTCACGGGCTGGAAAAACTCGTTTTACGGCGATCAGCACGCCTACGGCAAGCAGGCGGTGCGGTTTTACACCGAAACCAAAACCGTGACCGCCCGCTGGTTTGATCACGATGCCCATGGCGGGCCAAACATGACCATTTCCCTCAAGTAAGGAATGGATCAGTCAGGCGCAGCAAGTCCGCGCCCACGACGGCGGGAGCCAGTATCATGGATTTTGCACTCAATGACGAACAGCGGGCCTTTGTGGCAGCGGCCCGGGCGTTTTCCCAAAAAGAACTGGCGCCCAAGGCCGCCCAGTGGGACGAGCAGGGACATTTTCCGGTCGATGTGATCAAAAAGGCCGGTGAACAGGGCTATTTGAGCCTCTACGTGCCGGTAGCCTGGGGCGGCATGGGACTGGGGCGGCTCGATGCCTGCCTGATTCTTGAGGAGTTATGCCACGGCTGCACCTCCACGGCGGCCTACATGACGATTCACAACATGGCTTCCTGGATGCTGGCGACCTTTGGCAGCGATGCCCTGCGCCACGCCTGGTGCCCGGCACTGGCCAGCGGCGAGTTGCTGGCCTCTTACTGCCTGACCGAGCCCAACGCGGGTTCCGATGCCGCCAGTTTGCGCACCACCGCCCGCAAGGAGGGCGACAGCTATCGGCTCAATGGCTCCAAGATGTTCATATCCGGTGCCGGTGCCACCGATGTGCTGGTGCTCATGGCGCGCACCGGGGGTGAGGGCGCCAAGGGGATTTCGTGCTTTCTGGTGCCCGCGAACACCCCCGGCGTCAGTTACGGTCGCAAAGAGCAGAAAATGGGCTGGAACAGCCAGCCCACCCGCGCTGTAGTGCTGGATGATGTGCGAATTCCCGCAGCCAACCTGATCGGCGGCGAAGGAGAAGGCTTCAAGATCGCCATGAAAGGGCTCGATGGCGGGCGCATCAATATCGCCACCTGCTCGTTGGGTACGGCGCAGGCCGCATTGGAGCAGGCGCAGGCCTATTTGCACAGCCGCCAGCAGTTCGGCCGCGCCATTGGCGAATTTCAGGCGTTACAGTTCAAGTTCGCCGATATGGTGACCGAGCTGGTGGCGGCGCGCCACCTGGTGCATCTGGCCGCCTGGAAGCTGGATCAGCAGGATCCCGATGCCACCACCTACAGTGCCATGGCCAAGCGTTTTGCTACCGATGCCGGATTTTTTGTGTGCAATGAGGCGCTGCAGATTCATGGCGGCTATGGTTATATCCGGGAGTACCCGCTGGAACGCCACCTGCGTGACAGCCGGGTGCACCAGATCCTCGAGGGCACCAACGAGATCATGCGCCTGATCATTGCCCGGCGCATGTTGCTCGAAGGCGCACTGGAGCTGGTGCGCTAGCCACCGCCGACTGCCACACAGAGAGACTTGCCATGGAACACCCGAAACTTGTGTTTGAACGCCGTGGACACACGGCGCTGTTGACCATCAACAATCCGCCGGCCAATACCTGGGATGCCCAGAGCCTGCCGCTGTTGACGACCTTGATCCGCGAGCTGAACGCCGAGCGCGATATTTATGCCCTGGTGATTACCGGCGCGGGTCACAAATTTTTTTCGGCCGGCGCCGATCTCAAGCTGTTTGCCGATGGCGACAAGGCCCGCGCCCGGGACATGGCGCGCAAGTTCGGTGAAGCCTTTGAAGCCCTCAGCGCCTTTCGTGGCGTCAGCATTGCCGCCATTAACGGCTATGCCATGGGCGGCGGACTGGAATGTGCCCTGGCCTGCGACATTCGCATTGCCGAAGCCCATGCGGTGATGGCGTTGCCTGAAGCCAGCGTGGGACTGCTGCCCTGTGCCGGCGGCACCCAGAACCTGCCCTGGCTGGTGGGTGAAGGCTGGGCCAAGCGCATGATTCTGTGCGGCGAGCGGGTCAATGCGACTACAGCACTGCGCATCGGGCTGGTGGAAGAAGTGGTGGAGACGGGCACCGCCCTGGAAAAGGCGCTGGCCTTGGCCGAGCAGGTGGCGCGCCAAAGCCCGCCGGCGGTGACGGCCTGCAAAAAGCTGGTGCAGGCGGCGCGCAGCAATCCGCTGCAGCAGGCGCTGCCCGTGGAGCGGGAGTGGTTCGTGGACCTGTTCGACACCCAGGATCAGCGCGAAGGCGTCAATGCCTTTCTCGAAAAACGGGCCCCTGACTGGCGTAATGCCTAGCAGCGGGGATAGGTATCAGGTACCCGGCAGCGTTGGCCGGGATTTTTTGACACAGTAACCGACAGGCACCCGATGGCTGAACAGAATCTGCGGTTTGATCTCATGGATACCGGCACCCGTTACCGTTTGGGGGTGGCAACCCTGACGGCACCGAGTTCGCACAATGCCCTGACGCTGGACATGATCGAGGCCCTTCAGGCCCGGCTCAGCGCCTGGCAGCAGGACCCTGACCTTGCCTGCGTGATCCTGCAGGGGGCGGGTGACAAGGCGTTTTGCGCCGGCGGCGACATAGTGCAGCTGTACCAGTCGATGCAGGCGCACCCGGAGGGACCAAATCCCTATGCCGAGGCCTTCTTCAGTCGCGAATATGCCCTCGACTACTTGATTCACACCTACCCCAAGCCGGTGATTTGCCTGGGGCATGGCATTGTGATGGGGGGCGGGCTGGGGCTGATGGCCGGTGCCAGCCACCGGGTGGTGACGGAAAAAAGCCGCATCGCCATGCCTGAAATCACCATAGGCTTGTTCCCCGATGTGGGTGGCAGCTGGTTTCTCAACCAGATGCCCGGGCGCTGCGGGCTGTTTTTGGGCCTGACGGGCGCGACCCTGAATGCGACCGATGCACTTTTTACCGGTTTGGCCGACCACTTTATTCCTGCCGAAACCCGACACCAACTGATTCCCCTGCTGCAAAAGGCTGACTGGACGGCGGTGGCCGATGTCAATCATCTGCTGGTGACCATGGCGCTGACGCAACTGGGCCAGCAAAGTGCGCCCCTTATGCCGGCGCCCCAGGTCGAGGCCCATGAAGCCTTGATCCGGTCAACGACCAAAGGCCGCTCGCTGATGCAGGTGTGTGAACAGATTCTGGGAGCCCCGGCACCGGATGCCTGGTTTGGCGATGCCCAGCGTAATCTTGCCAGTGGCTGCCCGGTCACGGCCCATCTGGTATGGCACCAGATCCAGGAGGGGCGTTACTGGAGTCTGAAAGAAGTATTCGAGCACGAATTACGCATGGCCCTGGAATGTACCCGCCGCCCCGACTTTGCCGAAGGCATTCGGGCGCGGTTGATTGACAAAGACCAGCGTCCGCGCTGGACGCACGCCTCGATTGCGGCGGTACCGGCCGACTGGATCGAGAGTTTTCTGTAAGCTTTTTTCACTGACTCAGGGAGCCTGACAGGCATGAAACGCATCGGATTTATTGGTCTGGGCCATATGGGCGCCCCCATGGCCGCCAATCTGCAGCAGGCGGGGTACCGGCTTTGCGTGTTCGATCTTGCGCGCGAAGCCATGACGCCGCTGATTCAGGCCGGCGCCACGGCCGCCGCCAGTGCCAGCGAAGCCGCTGCCGGCGCCGAGGTGGTGATTTCCATGCTGCCTTCCAGCCCCCACGTTGAGCGCTTGTATTTGGGCGAGCAAGGTATTCTCGCCCGCCTCGACCCTCAGACCCTGATCATCGACTGCAGCACCATCGCCCCGCAAACCGCGCGCCAGGTGGCGCGGGAGGCGCACAAGCGCGGCTTGCAGATGCTTGATGCCCCGGTGTCGGGCGGAGTGGCCGGGGCCCAGGCGGGAACCCTGACCTTTATCGTTGGCGGCGAAGCGGCAGTGGTTGAGCAAGCTCGCCCCCTGTTCATGGCCATGGGCAAGAATCTCTTTCATGCGGGTGATTCGGGCGCCGGACAGGTTGCCAAAATCTGCAACAACATGCTGCTGGCCATTCATATGCTGGGCACGGCCGAGGCCCTGCAGCTGGGGGTGAACAATGGCCTGGATCCCAAGGTGCTGTCCGACATCATGCTCAAAAGCTCGGGCCGTAACTGGTCGCTGGAACTTTACAATCCCTATCCCGGCGTGATGGAAAATGTGCCGGCGGCGCGCCGTTACGAGGGGGGCTTTATGGTCGATCTGATGCACAAAGACCTGGGGCTGGCACAAGAAGCCGCACTGCACAGCCAAAGTGCCACCCCCCTGGGGGCGCTGGCAAAAAATCTCTACGCCCTGCACGCCATGAATGGTCATGGTGCACTGGATTTTTCGAGTGTGCAGCGCCTGTTTGGCGATAATCCGCCCTCCACGCCACGCGGCACCGGTTAAAAAACGTGTAAACAGTGCTATCCGGTGCCACCGGAAGGTCACCCTGCCCGGTGTCATTGCCGGTTTTTGGGGTGGACATAAAATGAGCAGAGGTTAGAATTCCTGTGATTGCACCATGTCGGTGAATACCCCCCTCACAGGAATCGCATGTATGGACAAAATGCTCAAGCCACTGATCTGGATGTTTGCTGCCTGGTTACTCACCGCCTGCGTCGCCAATCCTCTGCAACGGTCATCACTGCCGGCCTGGATGACGCAACCACCGCCCTCCACCGACGCCCTCTTCGCCACCGGCCAGGGGATCAGCCTCTACGAAGCCGAGCGCAATGCCCGCCTGTCGATGGCGGCGCAAATCCGGGTGCAGGTCAGCGACCAGCTCAACATTCGCACCGTGCTCGACGGTAAATTCCATCGTGATTATCTGGATCAGACCACCTCGGTCAATGTCTCGGAAGTTTCGCTCAGCCAGGCCGCTGTGATGGAGCAAGTGCAGCAGGGGGTTGACTGGTTTGTGCTGCTGCGCCTTGAGCGCGCGCCCCTGATTGCCCAGCAGCAACACCTGATCGACGCCGACCTGCGAGGCATTGAACGTGCCATGCAGGAACGGGCCGGGTCACCTTTTTTGCACTGGTGGCAGTTGCGCCAGCAATTGCCGGCGGCCGAGCGGGCGTGGGACAACCTTTCACTGATCCAAAGCCTAAGAGCCGTGCAGGCGGCCCCCGCTGCATCGGGCGAGGCCACAAAACCGGCACCCGATCCGCGTGATGCGCAGATCCGCCAGCGGCTGAGCGCCTACGTCGAGGCACTCAACGCCAGCGACCGGCAACTGCAGTTTTCCTTTACCGACAGCAGTCGTGTTTATGGTCTGGCCGCGCTGATGGACCAGCAGTTGGCCGCCGAGCAGTTGCGTGTGGCGGCGCGCACCAGCGCCGACACCGGCGAGATCGAGCTGACCACTCATGATGAAGTGCGCCAGCTGGGGGCAGAATATCACCTCACCCGCACGCTCGATGTGCGGCTCAAGGCCGATCGCCAGGTGTTATCCCAAACCCGGCTGCAGGCCAAGGTGGTGAGTCTGGGCGGGCGGGCGCAGGCGATACTGCGTGCCGATCAGAAACTGGTGGCGATGGCCGGTGAGCAAAATCTGGTCGCCCGGTTGCTTGCCGGTGAGCAATCGCCCTGAAGCGTTTGGTGCAAAACGCGCCGGGGAGCCGTCATAACAAACCTCCCCTTAACCCCTTGTTTCTGAAAACCGTTGGAGAATGGAATGTCTGTTTCACCGCTATTGACGGTGTTAGCGCTGTTGTTGCTTTCTGGCTGCAGCAGCCTCACCCGCCAGCAACTGCCCCCCGAACGCCCCTTGCCCGAGGCCACCGAACGCCCGGCACCCTCGCAGTTATTGGGGAATCCCCTGCAGCTGATGTTTCAGCTCAGCGCGCCGCGTCAGGATGAACTCAAGCTGGCCGACGAACTGACGGCCCACTATCAAGAGCTGTTTTTGCGCAACGGCGCGGTGCTGAGCAATTTGTCGCAGGCCGAGCAACGCAAGCTCGACGAAGAAATCCAGCGCTCCATCATTCACACGGGGCAGGACTATCAAGGGCGCCAGAGTGTCGATTACTACCTGCGCGGCTCGCTCACCCGCTCTTCCTTTGACGAGGAATACAGCGCACCCATCTGGTGCCCCTTTTGCGATGACAAGCGCCCCGGCACCTGCGACTACGAGCTTAAAGCCACCCTGTTTCTTGAGGCTTACGTGCTGCCCACCAACCAGCGGGTGCGCCAGTGGCAGATTGCGGACGAGGCAGAGCAGAGTTTCGATGCCAAAGGACGTTGCCATGCGCCGGCCGATGGCACCGATACCAGGGCGCTTCAGGCCCGTTTGCGCTCAGATATCACAGATACGCTAAAAAACTGCATCAATGAACCTTTGGCGGCGTTTTTGACGCCACAGGCTTACATCACCAACTACTACAGTGACGGGGAAAAACACTATTTCGAAATCAGCGGCGGCAGTGGCGCCGGGTTTCGTCGGGGTGACACTGTGGAAGTATTGCGGGTGGCCCCGGCGGTACAGGGTTCCGGCACCACAGTGCTGGGCAAGGCAGAGGTCAGTACTCTGGTAGAACCCAGGCGCGCCATTATCGAAGTCAGCGACAAGAAGCTGATCAGCAAGATCAATCGCTATGACAAGGTCAAGGTCACCCGCACCAGTTATTCGCTGGGCATGGGGTGCCTGGGGCACGTGGAGACACTCTAGGTTTGGCCGCTCAGGATGCCCCTTTCAGGGTCACCTGTACCGGGGGCAGTGCCGTCACCTCAAACGAGGTGGAGCCAAGGATGATCTGGCCGTTGGAGCCTTCGATGAACTTGAGCAGTTGAACACAAATGGCATCTTTGGTGACGCGGCGTTGCTTGTAATCCACCACGTAGCGCAACCCGAATTCCGCCCAGTTTTCTTTCATGGTCAACATGACCATGGGCTCGAGGCGGGCATCTTCCACCAGATACTTGTCGGTCATTTTGCGCCAGTCTTGCTTCAGATGGCGCGCATGTTCACCGGTCACCTTTTCGAGCACCTGCAAAAAGCCTTCGCGCGCCAGCGCATAATTGCTGCCGTAGCGAACTGCAATGGTGATTTCGTCCCACAGAAAGGGAAAATCCGCCGAATAGTTGTAAACCGGTTCTTTGAAGATGAAGCTGTTGGCCACCCGTACGACCCGGCCGTTGTATTGATCGCCGTTGATCCAGCCACCGCACTCCATCAAGGTGGTGCGCAGCACGCCTATGTCGATGACGTCACCCTTGATGCCCCCCAACTGCACACGGTCACCCACGGTGTAGAAATGTCCAAACGACATGGCTACCCAGCCGGCGGCGCTGGCGATCAGCTCCTGCAAGGCAAAGGCAATGCCGGCTCCGGCCACACCCAGAAAAACCGTCAGGCCCGACAATCGGTCGTTAAAAACAATGGACAGAAGAAATATGGCAACGAGATAGCCACTGAAAGTCACCAGCTTGCGCAAGCGATACCGGCGCTCCGGGCTTTCGATATACCGGCCCAGCACCCGCTTGATGGACTGCACCAGAGCGAGCACAACAATCACCACCAGTGCGGTCGCGATCGCTTTGCCGATCACCGGGTCGAATAACCAGACTTCCACAAATTCTTTCATGCCGGCAGCCTGTGTAAATCAGAAATTGTAATCGAGGGTCACCGTGGTTTCGGTATCCAGATTCTTGCGGCCTTCGGGAACAACGGAGGAGCGACGGTAAGTGTAGCCCAGCGTCATCGCCAGCGAATGGTTGATTTTGGTGGTGAGGTTGGTGACGGATTTAATGACATTCTTCTCGTTGCCGGCCTCGCCGCTGAATTCCTCGGTAAATTTGGCTGTGGGGCTGATATCGAACATGTAATTGATGTTCAAACGCAAACCCAGATTCTTGTCCACATAGCCGGTACGGTTCTCTTCCCGCTGGCGCCAGGCCGGACCGAATTCCACCACCAGATAGTGAATGCGGGTGTCGAAGATCTCGCGGCCGTAACCCGCCGCCGATGAAAATTCGTAGGCGAAGCCGCCGAACCGGTTATCTTCGTACTCCATCAGGGCAAAAATGTAATCCCGCTCTTCCAGCTTTTTGTCACCCTGTACCGAGGCAAAGTACTTCTCGCCGATGCGCCGGTTGTTGTGCACCTGATTGAAAGCATCGAACTTGGCGGTTTGCCGCCATTCTTCGGAGTTGTGCACCAGCTTGTTTTTGATCAGAAAACTGGAGCTTTCGGTGTTTCCCTGGACGCTCACAAAACCCAGCTTGACACTGCCGGCCCACTCGGGTTCCGGCGGATTTTCGCTGTCATCGGCCACGGCTGTCGCAGCGGGGGGGGTGGCGGTTTTGGTTGCCGGTGCGGGGGCAGTTGCCGATGCGATCATGG
>JBFHRO010000011.1:0-29886 GCA_041591635.1 Oleiphilaceae bacterium
CGCGGGAACAAAATGGCCGCGTGCTAGTGTATCCAAGTCAGGGATTATCCGCAAAACCGGCCGGATTTGAATCCACTACTCGGGTATTGCGGTTTATTACTTCAAATTAAGGCGGTAACTCCTTGAACTGGCAGCTGTGTGTTCCTATATTTGTCGCTCTGTGATAGACCCTGTTAGGATTATTTACATGATCAAAATAGAACACCTGAAACGTAATTTTGGTGGTTTTGCGGCCGTTGATGATATCAGCTTTACCGTTTCCCCAGGTGAGGTTCTGGGTTTTCTTGGACCCAATGGTGCCGGCAAGTCCACGACCATGAAGATTCTGACCGGCTTTCTGGAAGCCAGTTCCGGCCACGTGAGCGTCATGGGACACGATGTGGCCAAAAATCCGAAGGCCGCCCAGGCACTTATCGGCTATCTGCCCGAGGGCGCACCAAGTTATGGCGACATGACGGTCAGCGGATTCCTGCATTTTATCGGTCAGGCCCGCGGCTACCGTGGCCAGGAACTGGAACAGCGGATTTCGGCCGTGGTGCGCAAGGTAGAGCTGGATAAAGTGCTTGGGCAGACCATTGAAACCCTGTCGAAGGGATTTCGTCGCCGGGTAGGGCTGGCGCAGGCGATAATCCATGACCCTCAGGTGTTGGTGCTGGACGAACCCACCGATGGCCTTGATCCGAACCAGAAACACCAGGTTCGGGAGTTGATTCGCAACCTCTCCAAAGACAAGATCGTGATTGTTTCCACCCATATTCTCGAAGAAGTCAGTGCCGTCTGCAGTCGCGCCTTGATTCTGGCCAGCGGAAAGGTGGTATTTGACGGTACGCCCGATGAGCTGTCACGGCTTTCCCGCCATCACAATGCCATTTGTGTGAAGTTGGCGCAGGGGGTGCAAGCCGCCGATTTGCTGAAACAGGTCGAGGGTGTTGCGCAGGTCGAGTTTGATCAGGAAACCGCCAGTCTGATGATTTATCCCGTGGCCGGCGCCTCGGTATTGCGTGAGGTGAACCAGGTGATACATCAGCAAGGTTGGGATGTAGAAGAACTGCACGTCGAAAAGGGACGCCTTGACGATGTGTTCAGGCAGGTAACCATGACCACCACTACACAACGAGGTGTTTGCGCATGAGTATGGGCGTTATTGTCCGGCGCGAGTTGAACAGCTACTTCTCGACGCCGCTGGCGTATATTTTTATCGCTATTTTTCTGATGCTTGCCGGATTGTTCACCTTTTATCTGGGGCGTTTCTACGAGCGCGGCCAGGCAGACCTGGTGGCATTTTTCAGTTTTATGCCCTGGCTGTATCTGGTGTTGATTCCCGCGATCGCCATGCGGCTATGGGCAGAGGAACGCAAAAGCGGCACCATTGAATTGCTGATGACGCTACCCATTTCGACCTTTGTGCTGGTCGTTGGCAAGTTCATTGCGGCCTGGTTGTTTGTCGGCATTGCGCTGATGCTGACCTTCCCGATCTGGTTAACCGTGAACTACCTGGGTGAGCCGGATAACGGCGTGGTGATCGCGAGCTATCTGGGTAGCTGGTTCATGGCAGGCGGGTTTCTGGCTATTGGCAGCTGCCTTTCGGCCTGTACCAAGAATCAGGTGATCGCCTTTATTCTCACGCTGGTCATCTGCTTTTTGTTTGTCGTCGCCGGGTTTCCCCTGGTGCAGGACTTCTTCAGTGCCTGGGCGCCCTTGTGGGTGATCGACTGGCTTTCGTCGCTAAGCTTTCTGACCCATTTTGACGCCATTTCCAGAGGTGTTATTGATCTGCGGGATATTCTCTATTTCCTGGTGCTGATGGGCAGCTGGCTGGTAGCTACCACTATTGTGATCAATCTCAAGAAGGCAGACTAATACTATGACGATGCAATCCTGGATGAAGTCCCGCTACGGCCTCGTTCTGGTGCTGGGGGCATTTCTTCTGCTGAGCCTGGCCATTACGCTGGTTGTCAAAAACAAACGTTTTGATCTTACCGAGGGAGGGCTCTACACCTTGTCGGATGAAACCCGCCAGGTGCTGGGCGCCCTCAAGAACCCGCAAACCTTAACCCTGTATTTTTCCGAAAAAGCCACCAAAGATTTGCCGGCATTGCGCACCTACGCCAAACGCGTGCAAGAGCTGCTGGAAGAATATGCGGCGCTTTCGGGGGGCAAAATAACGCTGAAAGTGGTGGACCCCGAGCCTTTTTCAGAAGCACAGGATCTGGCCAGTGCCGCAGGTTTGCAAGGGGTACCTGCAGGAATGCGGGGTGATGAAATATATTTTGGTCTGGTAGGGCAAAATGCGGCGGGCAAGGAAGAAGTAATTACCTTCTTTCAGCCCGACAAGGAAAAATTTCTCGAGTATGAACTGAGCAAGCTGGTGTTTAACCTGGATCGGGACAAGGCCCCCAAAGTTGGTATTTTGACCAGCTTGAGCATGAACGGTGGCTTCGATTTTATGACTCAGCGTCGTCAGCCTGCCTGGATGGTGGTTCAGCAAATCGAGGATCTGTATCAGGTGGAGTGGCTGCCGACCAGTATGGAGGAAATCTCCAGTGACATCAGTGTGCTTTTACTGGTTCACCCCAAAAGTTTGCCGCCCCAGACCTTGTTGGCGATAGACCAGTTTGCCCTGGCGGGCGGGAAGGTTATCGCCTTTGTTGATCCGCTTGCCGAGTCGGAACAAAAGCCAATGCAGGCGGCCGACGACAAACGTTCCGACCTTGATGTGCTGCTGGCGAAGTGGGGGGTGAATCTTTCGCCCGGCAAGGTTGTTGGCGATTATGCAAATTCGCTGGTGGTGAGCATGGGCTCGCGGCGCGGGCCGATTCGGCACATCGGCCTGCTGGGGCTGAAATCCGAAGTGGGCAGCTTTAATGCAGAAGAAGTGATTCTCGCCGGTCTCGAAAGCATGAATCTTTCCTCCGTCGGTGCCTTGACACAGGTAGAGGGCGCTACCACCCGGTTCATCAGCCTGCTGGAAACCAGTACGGAGGCGGCACTTTTGGATGGAGGGTTGTGGGCCAATCTGCAGAATCCGGAAGACCTGTTGGCTTCGTTTACACCCACGGGTGATATCTACACGGTGGCGGCCCGATTGACAGGCAAGGCCCATACAGCCTACCCGGAGGGTGTTGAAATCACCGAGCAAGCCGAGGACGATGCCGCTGACAAGCCGGCAGAGGAAGATGGCCAGAAGCAGGTAACACGGAAAATCATGCCAAAACTGGTCGAAGGCGAATCTGTGAACCTGATTGTGGTGGCAGATACCGATATCCTGACCGACCGCTTGTGGGTGCAGGTGCAGGAGTTTTTCGGTCAGCGAATTGCGACCCCCTGGGCCGACAATGCCGCCTTTCTGATCAACAGCCTGGATAACCTTTCGGGCAATGCGGATCTGATCAATATTCGCAGCCGCGGCAAGTTCTCGCGCCCCTTTACCCGAGTTGAGGATTTGCGTCGCACCGCTGAAGACAAGTTCCGTGCACAGCAGCAGGCGCTGGAGGTTCAGTTAAAGGAAACCGAAGCAAAACTGATGGAACTGGAGAAAGCGCGCGGTGAGGCTGACAAGTCGGTGCTAACCAAAGAACAAACCGCCGAGCTGGATAACTTCCAGGGTGAGAAACTGCGTATACGCAAAGCATTGCGTGATGTTCAGCATCAGCTGGATCAGGACATTGAAGCGTTGGGAACGACCATCAAGCTGGTTAATATTGTGCTCTTGCCCCTGTTGCTGACTTTGGGGTTAATGCTGTTTCGTCTGGCCAGGAGAAAAGCCTGATTGTTGACCCCGGAGGTGTTGTCCGATAATCGCAGCGATGCGTGCGTGCTGGTATTTGACTCGGGTGTGGGCGGGCTGAGTGTGGTTCAGTCGGTCCTTGAGCGTCTGCCAGGCGTTCGCATCGTTTATGTGGCCGATGATGCGGCTTTTCCTTACGGGACAAAATCGCCAGAAGTGCTCAGACAGCGGGTACTGGATGTGGTATTGCCCCAGCAGCAAGTCTATCGCCCAGATCTGGTGGTGGTGGCCTGCAACACGGCCAGCACCATGGTGTTACCGGATTTACGCTCCCGTCTGACCATTCCTGTCGTGGGTGTTGTGCCGGCGATCAAGCCGGCCGCCGCCCAAAGCCGCACCCACTGTATCGGCTTGCTGGCCACCCCGGCCACGGTTAATCGCCCTTATACGGATCAACTGTTGCGTGACTTTGCGCACAATTGCGGTGTGGTTCGGGTGGGGAGTTCCCGTCTTGTGGAAATCGCTGAGGACTATTTGCGCGGTGATTCAGTGGATGAACGCGAAGTGGCGCAAATTGTGCGGCCTCTTTTTGCATCCCAATTCAGTGCAGGCGAGGTAGCCCACTGGCCGCAAGGTCCATCGGATCACACGGACAATCACCCTCATACCATGGTGGATGTCGTTGTTTTGGGATGCACGCATTTTCCGCTACTGCGGGACCTTCTGGTGCGGATTGCACCGCGGCCCATGACCTGGATCGATTCGGGAGCAGCCATAGCCAGTAGGGTAGAGCAACTGCTGGGAGAAATCGGAAAAATACCCGGCAGCAGCCATCAGGCGTCACACCAACTGGTGTTTACCGGGCACTATCAGGTGAATGATGTGTTTTGTCGCAAGCTGGCCGAGATGGGGTTGAAAAACATCAACTGGGTCAATCGTGTCATGCCTTTTGCGCTCTAGATGACCAAGGCAGCGAGAGGCTGCCCTGGTCATGCAGGTTTAGATTACGCGCGTCAGCTTGAACATGCTGAACAAGGCAAAGGCCGGCAGGGCATTCTTGTGACAGCAGTAGGTAGGGCTGTTTTCACCCCGAAAGCGTGACTTGGTAAACTCTACGCCCTTGAAGTTGTACAGGAAGTTGCCTTTTTCGTAGATCAGGCGCTCAGTGCGCTTGAACAGTTTCGACTCTTGGGGTTCGATGCCCTCTTCAAGCACCAGCGGAATCAGACCGAGATCCAGGAAGGGTACGCCTTCGGCTTTGAAAGTTTCCATTGCGTGAATCATGATGGTATAGAAAATACCCTGCTTGAATTCTGCATTGGCACGTGAAATGTTGGGAACGTAACTGACGATCTGATTCTTGTGATAAATCGGATCGAAATAAATGAAACCCACCGGCTTGTCACCTTCATAGGCGTAGAAGCGTCTTTCGTTTTCACGGTAAGTCATGCCCATCGGGCGAATCAGAAAGCGGATTTCGTTGCTTTTGCATTTGCGCGTTTTGATCCAGGCATCGGAGATTTCACGGCTGTGATCATCGCTGAAGCACTCTTTGACTGAAATGCCATGTTTTTCGGCCTGGTTGATCGCGGTGCGAATCACCTGCTTTTTCTTGCCCGAGAGCGACCAGGTTTTCAGATCAATGCGGCACTCGGCACCAAACTGGGTGCCGAAGAGGCCAAAGTTCCGGTTCAGAATATCGACGACCGGCTTGCTCACCTGGATGTAGCAGCTATTGCTGAATTTTGCGTGGAATTCCTTGAGCATGAACTCGAAGTTTTCCGGAGCGCAGACTGGATCGGACAGTACAAAGGTTTGCCCCCACTTGCGCATGTAGGCAATGTAACCTATTCCGGGAATGTCGAAGTACGACATGTCGGGCTGCAAGGTTGAGAACGACTGGGAGTGGCTGCCCCACATTTTCAGGTACTCCACCCGCTGAGAGAAACTTAACTCCTCAACCGAGGAAATTCGTTTACCGTCAAGAACAAGTAGTTGTTCGCTCATTGTGAATACTCCCATTTCTCGAATGCTTGTTATTATTTTGAATCGTCTGTTTTGCCCGGCACTTGCCGATCCCTGCGCTTACCTTTGTTTCGTTGCCTGATGTGTTTCTTTGTAGCGCTTTGGATGTGTTTGATTACAGTGAGGCCATCGTACGTGAATACGGGTTACGAATGTTGTGCGTGCCTTGGCAAAATGCCTCCTGTTCTGTTCAAAATGGGACGTAAAACACAAAAACGGGAGACGAGTTTCTAGATTGTCCGACAATTGTATTTTCAAATAACGTTTTTAATCAGTCGGTTATAGGATGTGGTACATCTGTCAAAACCGCGTGGAAGCGGTGTTTGGTGTCCTGGTAATGAGATGTGGGTGCCATGAAAGTCTAGAGGGCATGGCTGCATTGTCTGTGATGGATGAGTTGCAAGGTTTCATTGGCGGGTTTGGCCCGGCCAAAGTAGTACCCTTGCACTTCGTGGCAGCCGCGTTGCTTCAGATAATCCAGTTGCAGCAGGGTTTCGACCCCTTCAGCAACAATATTCAGTTTAAGCCCCTTTGCCATGGCGATGATGGCGTTGACGATGCAGGATTCGTCAGCGCTGCTCTGAATGTCGCGAATGAATGACTGATCGACCTTCAGCGTGTGAATGGGCAGCTTGTTGAGATAGTGAAGGGAAGAATAACCGGTGCCGAAGTCATCAATGGCTATCCTTATGCCCTTTGCGGCAAGGCTGCTGAGCTTGTGTGAGACATTCTCCAGATCCCGCATGATGAGGTTTTCGGTGATCTCGATTTCGAAGTTCTGTGCCGGAAATTCCGCCAGCTCGAGTTGTTGCAACAGGTTTTCAACAAAACGGGGGTGAGCGACCTGAAGCGGTGAGAAATTTACCGAAAGGCGCAAGTGATTATGACCCTGTAAAATCCAATCCTTGACTTCTGTGCAGGCGGTTCGGATGACCCAGTCGCCAATGGCGGCAATAAGGTTGGTCTCTTCGGCCAACAGGATGAATTCAGACGGTAAAATCAGCCCGCGTTCCGGGTGATGCCAGCGAATCAGCGCTTCAACTCCCGTCATTTTCCCGGTGAGGGCGTCAACCTGGGGCTGGTAGTACACCTGAAACTCGTGGTTTTCCAGTGCCCGGCGCAAATCACGCTCCAGCGTCAACCGGTTGGAACCATCGGCACTCATGCCTTCGCTGAAAAACTGATAACCGTTCTTGCCTCTGGCTTTGACGTGGTACATGGCGGTGTCGGCGTTTTGCAACAGTTGCTCGATGGATGTTCCTGCATCGGGAAAAACCGCGATGCCGATACTGACACCCACAAATACCTCGTTATTGCCCAGAACAAAGGGTGCTTTCATTTCGACAAGAATTTTCCGTGCAATGATCCGGGCATCGTCAAGCGAATGGATGGCGGGTAGCAGCAGGGTGAATTCATCGCCACCAAAACGGGAAAGCGTGTCTCCTGCACGTAGCAGTTTTTCGAGGCGACTAGCCGCCGCTTGTAGCAGTCGGTCACCCATGGCGTGGCCCAGGGTATCGTTAACCAGCTTGAAACGGTCGAGATCCAGAAACATGACGGCGAGCAGCTGACCATTGCGTTTTGCTTGCGCCATGGCGAGACTCAGCCGATCCTTAAACAGCGAACGGTTGGGCAACCGGGTCAAGAGATCGTGGTACGCCTGAAAGTGGATAAATGCCTCGGCTTCCTTGCGTTCGGTAATATCCCGAGCGGTGCCGTAAACACCAATATAGTGTGCTGGCTTAACTGTCGCTCCTTCGCAAAGTGGCCGTGAAGGTGCGACTTCCTCAATGACTTCGCTGGCGTCGTCTTGAATGGGGAAAAACGACACTTCGAAATAGCGAGGTAAGCGCTGGTGATCCCGGCATTTGAGCCGCAGCTCAAGGTTGGTACCTGAAACCTGGGTAATGTTTCGCTCTGTAAGGAAGTGGTGAACCTTGTGTTTGTCGGCGTCATCTACCAAGCGCAAATAATTCTGACCCAACAGCTCTTTTTTTTGATAACCCAGCAGGCTTTCGATCTTGCGATTGATGAAGCTGAAGTTGCCTTGCATATCCAGCACAAAAACAATGTCGGGAGAGTTGTTGATGATGTAGCGGTGGAGTTTTTCCGATTTTTGCAGACGTAGCTGCATGTGAGTGTGAGCATCTTCGAGGAATCGTTTTTCAAGCAGGGCGCTGATGGCGGCCATCAGCTCGTCGTCGCTGTAAGGCGCGCGCAGGTAGTCGCTGGCTCCGCGGCGCAAGGCTTTGCCTGCAACATACGAAGAGGGTTGGTTGCTGATCACAATGATGGCTGTGGGTAGTGCCTGTTGGGCTAAAAAAGCCATTACACCAAACCCATCGAGATCGCGCATTTGTAATTGCAGCACAATCAGGTCATAGCGCATCGCTTGCAGTTTGCGACAGGCTTCGCGCCCCCCGCGGGCGATATCCACATGCAGCCGGGTTGCTTCGAACAGTCGTTGAATTCTGGTGGCGGCATGATTATCGTCATCGGCGACCAGTATTCTGGCGCCTGTTGCCGCGAGAGAGAAGGTTGTCGAGAGCGTCTTCATCGTCCATGGCTCCGGCATTCATCAATGACGGAAGGCCAAACAACCGCTGCACTGGTAATTTTGTGGCTCAAGGTTCCTGGGGCTATCAATCCCGTTGCGGTCGTCAATCGGATGTTGACGGGTGTGGCGCCGTGGGCGCTTGTGTTTGGTAACTGTGAAATCAGCATGGGCACTTCTGTCAGATACGGCATTCAGGGTGCATAGGTGGCTTGTCAGCCGGATGTCAGAGATTGGTTTACTCCAGTAATGACAGCAACGATGTGACCTGGTTCCCTGGTGCAATGTGAATTGGCTCTAAAAATCGTAAAAGCCGACCTACATTGATTGTGCCGAGTTGTCTGAATAGTAGTGACTAAATTAACAAAATTAAACGGTTATGCTGGTTTCTTTAAGTGATTGTTAAGAATTGTGTCCTGTTTCTCATTATTGAGTCTTTGCCGGGCTGACGTTTGACTCTTGTGGGTCACTCTTGGCGTCATTCGGGTGCGTTTTTCTTAGTGGTTGGGACTTTATTGAAGGTGAAGAGTGTGTCTAATGGTTGGAGCTTGGATCGTTAGTCTGATTGGTTGTAAGACAATCTAAAAACGATTAATCATAATCGTCAATAGAGTGTAACTCTATGATATATAAGGCTGTGAGAAACGTCTCAGGCTGGCGCTGCGGTAAGGGTGGCATGGGGTTTGTGTGATCTGGTTCACGCGTTTCAACAGGGCGGATGGGTAGAGTCTTGGTTAAACAATAACCAAAACCTGCCACAAAGGACCCTACCATGGATACTGCACCGGCCAATGACCCTGTTAAACCATCACAATGCTTTCGCGGCAAGTACATCCTGTTGACAGGAACCACAGGGTTCGTTGGCAAAGTAGTGCTGGAAAAATTGCTGCGCTTGCATCCCGACATCGGTGGTATTTATTTGCTTATCCGTAGCAGCAAGGGCTATGCCGATGCTCGCAGCAGGTTCGAGGCTGAGATTTTAAGTTCATCCATATTCGAGCCGTTACGCATGAAAGACGGGGCGCAGCTGCAGGCCTTGTGCAAGGGTAAACTGCACTTCATTACCGGTGAAGTAACGCATCCCCGGTTTGGCATGGCCGCCGAGGCATTTGACGCACTGGCACAGCGGCTGGATGCGATCATTAACTGCGCTGCCAGCGTCAACTTTCGCGAAGCGCTCGATGTTGCTCTGGATATCAACGCGCTTTGTCTGCAAACCCTTGCGCATCTGGCCAAGCGGGGTGGCAACATTCCGGTGCTGCAGGTATCGACCTGTTATGTGGGTGGCTTTAATTCGGGCCCGCTTTATGAGGAAAACGTGGTTCCTGCAGGAAAGCCTATTCCCGCTGCGGCGAATCACTATGAGGTGATGCCTTTGATTGCGCGTCTTCAGAACCAGATTTCTCTTCTGAAACAGCACTATCAAGGGGAGAGACTCGAGCGCAAGCTCGTTGATCTGGGCATCAGGGAAGCGCAACGCTTTGGCTGGAATGACACCTACACCTTTACCAAATGGCTGGGCGAGCAGATTTTACGGGCAATGCTGGCGGGTTCGTCGCTGACCATTGTGCGACCTTCCATCATTGAAAGTACGCTGACAGATCCGGTGCCGGGCTGGATTGAGGGCGTCAAGGTTGCCGATGCCATCATTCTGGCCTACGCGCGCGAAAAGGTCCGGTTCTTTCCCGGCAAGCCCGATGCCGTTGTCGATATTATTCCCGCCGATCTGGTTGCCAACAGCATTTTGCTTGGGCTGGCAGAGCAATTTACATTGCAGCAATGTGCGCGTTTACCTGAACATCGGGTCTATCAATGCTGTTCCGGGTCGAGCAATCCTGTTACCGTGGGTGAGGTAAGTCGTTATGTGCAAGAGGCCGGAGAGCTCAGCTATCAGAAGTTCGACCGACTGTTTTTACGCAAACCCAGGTACCCATTCGTGACCGTGCCTCGGCCCTTGTTCGATGCAGTGATGAAGGGGATTCGTCTGCCCCTTGGATGGGTGAGCCGGCTGCAAAGACTGGCGGGGTTGCGCCTGGCCGCCAGATCGCTGGATAACCTTGAAACCACCCTGAACCTGGCAACGGTGTTCTCTTTTTATATGGCACCCACCTACATTTTTCATAATGCCAGGCTGCTTGCTCTGTGGGCACGGGTCGATCCCGAAGAGGCCAGTCATTACCGGGTCGATGCGAGGCAGATCCACTGGCGTCAGTATCTGCAGGAAACGCATTTGGCGGGGCTGAATCGTTATGTGCTCAAAGCCAGGAAATCCGCAACGAAGGAACTGCGCAGTGAGCAGGATACACAAGCCGCGGATCATGCTCAAAGCGAGGAAAAAGTAGCCTGAGTTACCGGGAATGGATAACAAGATGACAAAATCCGGGGCAGAGCCGGCGTGTGTGGTCTACGTTTTAGGAGTCCCGACAGGGAAGGAAGCCGGATACCGAAAACCTGAAACCGGCCGGCTTCGATCAGTCATGGAACACAAGAGGCATACTAATGAGCGAAGCAAAAATTTATCCGGTAAAAGCACAGGCGCGGGCCAGAGCACTGGTCGATACCGCAGGTTATGAATCCATGTATCAGACATCGGTGGATGATCCCGTGTCTTTTTGGGGTGAGCAAGGCAAGATCATCGACTGGATAAAGCCTTATACCCGCGTGAAGAACACCTCTTACGATGCGGCAAACCTGTACATTAAATGGTATGAAGACGGCACGCTCAATGCCAGCGTCAACTGTCTTGACCGTCATTTGGCGCAGCGCGGTGACCAGACGGCGATCATCTTTGAAGGTGATGATCCGACGCAGGCGCGTCACGTCAGCTATCGGGAGTTGTATGAGCAGACCTGCCGGTTCGCCAATGCCTTGCGCCAGCTGGGGGTAAAAAAGGGCGATGTGGTCACCATTTACATGCCGATGATCGTTGAAACGGCGGTGGCCATGCTGGCCTGCGCCCGTATTGGCGCCATCCATTCGGTGGTGTTTGGCGGGTTTTCGCCAGAAGCCCTGGCGGCGCGGATTATTGACGGCAACTCGAAGTGGGTGATTACGGCGGATCAGGGCGTGCGCGGCGGACGCCGGATTCCACTCAAGCGCAATGTGGATCAGGCGCTGCAAAATCCTGGCGTAAAAACGGTGGAAAAGGTGGTGGTCGTCAAGCATACCGGTGGCGAAACCGATTGGGATCCAGGCCGGGACTGCTGGTATCAGGATATTGTCGCGAACCAGAAGCCTGAGTGCCCGCCCGAGGAAATGAGCGCCGAAGATCCGCTCTTTATGCTTTATACCTCCGGTTCGACCGGCAAACCCAAGGGGGTGTTGCACACTACCGGCGGTTACATGGTTTACGCAGCCATCACCCACAGGTACGTATTTGACTATCAGGATGGCGACATCTACTGGTGTACCGCCGACTTTGGCTGGATTACCGGTCACACCTATATTTTGTATGGCCCTTTGGCCAATGGTGCCATCACTTTGTTGTTTGAAGGGGTGCCCAATTATCCCGACAGTTCCCGTATTGGCAAGGTCGTCGACAAGCATGGCGTGAACGTGCTTTACACAGCCCCCACAGCCATCCGTGCCCTCATGGCTGAGGGGGATCATTTTATGAAGCAGAGTGCCCGTGCCAGCCTAAGATTGCTGGGCAGTGTGGGCGAGCCTATCAATCCCGAAGCCTGGGAGTGGTATTACCGCACGGTGGGGGATGAGCGTTGCCCGGTAGTCGATACCTGGTGGCAAACCGAAACCGGTGGCATCCTGATCTCTCCTCTGCCCGGGGCTACTGATCTAAAGCCCGGTTCTGCAACCCGGCCGTTTTTTGGTATCCGGCCGGCGCTGATGGATGCCGAGGGTAAAATGCTTGACGGTGTGGCAGAAGGCAATCTGGTGATTCTTGACAGTTGGCCAGGGCAGATGCGAACTGTGTTTGGTGATCACGAACGCTTTGTTCAAACCTATTTCAGTACCTATCCCGGGATGTACTTCACCGGTGACGGAGCCCGACGCGATGCTGACGGTTATTACTGGATTACCGGCCGGGTCGATGATGTGCTGAACGTCTCGGGCCATCGAATGGGAACCGCCGAGATTGAAAGCGCTCTCGTGGCCCACCCCAGCGTGGCCGAGGCCGCGGTGGTGGGCTATCCGCACGCTATCAAGGGGCAGGCAATCTATGCTTATGTCACCCTGACCCACGGCGCTCACCCCAGTGATGATCTCAAAACCGAACTGATCGCCTGGGTGCGCAAGGAAATTGGCGCCATTGCTTCGCCGGATGTCATTCAGTGGGCGCCCGGCTTGCCCAAAACACGCTCCGGCAAAATCATGCGCCGGATTCTGCGCAAGATTTCAACCAATGAGTGTGATGCGTTGGGAGACATTTCCACGCTGGCCGATCCATCGGTGGTGGAAGATCTGATTCGCAACCGGGTCAGGCCTTAACCGGCCCCTACCGTTGTTGAAACGACAGACTGTTGCACCGACGGTAGGTTGTTCAATGATGACTGACAGCCTGCACGCCCGTGTGCGGGCTTGCAGGCTGAGGTTTTTTGGCATCACTGTTTCCCCTGTTGGTCGGCGTATCCAGTGCACTGACCGGGGGGGCGCAGCCAACGCGATTGCGGCCGCTGCGCTTGGCTTCGTAGAGAGCAATATCGGCCGCCTCAAACAGCGCGCTGACCGAATCTTCATGCTCCGGCATAATGTGCGCCACACCAAAGCTCGCTGTCATGTGAATGCAGGCATCGCCCAGGTTGAGCTTTATCGATGCGACGTGCTTACGCAGTTCATTGGCTAACGTCATGGCATGTTCGAGCGAGGTACCCGGCAGTAACACGGCGAATTCTTCACCACCGATGCGCGCGAGCGTATCCATGGATCGGTTGAACTTTTGCATCAGGGTACGGGCCATTTCCCGCAAGCATTCATCCCCGATCAAATGGCCATGACGGTCGTTGATTTGTTTGAAATGGTCAATGTCTAGCAGAATCAGGGCAATCTCTGTGTGTTCGCGCTGGGCGCGGCGGAACTCGTCCAATTGCCGCTCTTCAAAAAAACGGCGATTGCGCAGCCCGGTGAGTGCATCCAGGGTGGTCAGTTCTGCCAGCTTGAGCGCTTGTTCTTCAAGCTTGAAATTGCTCAGCAGCGCGTTGAAATACTCCTTGCGCTGAATGTTAGAGATGTAATACATCGCGAGTATGTAAACGCCACAGAGCAGGGCAATCGAGCTCGAGAATTTGAAATTCACCAGAATCAGTGCGGTGGTTCCGGGAATCAGGGTGCATGCCAGGAAAATTGCCACCAACTTGCGTGAGGGGGCGAGCGAGGCGGTGCCACCGGCACAGATGCCGGCGGTAGAGACCATGATGGGCAAGAGCGCCTATTGAAACCTGTTGAGCGAAAAAAGGTAAGCGACACTGAGGCCCCAGGCAAGGCTCGACACTATGACACTTAGGGTGATGAGCAATTCGCCTCGCTCAGGTGGAATCCGGTGCAGGTGTTTTTGCAGATACATCAGCAATAACAGCCTGAACAAGGCGGCCCCCATGACGACACAGGTGAGGTCGAGGATGATTTGCAGGCGATGTTCGGCGCCGAAATAAGTCATCGAAGGCAGCACAATCGCCAGCCAGACGACCATGTACAGAAAGGCGCCGGGAATGGAGCGGTCGGTCAAATCCACCATCAGTTGCTGTGCGACTTTTTGTGGCAGCGATCGGGTTGGTGAGTGAGATTTAACATCGCCGTTAGTTGTCATAGAGGTGCATCTGAATCAGGTGTAATGGTTGCGTTGGCACGGCACGGGCATGAACCAATGTCACGGCACAAGTAGCGCAATACTAGCATTGCATCTCAGGGCAGTAGTGAACACATTCGACATTATCTCCCCTGTTTACAAAATTTCAAAAATTACCGCGAGTTGTTTTGTGCAAATGTTTGTGGTCTTTTCGGCTATTGTGTAATGTTCTTGAGGGTCTTCGTGAGTCGACTCACAGATTTGACTGGCTGATAACAATACAATCAGGGTGGGCTTGATCTGCGCTTAAAAACGCGGTGGGAGTTCCTAAAACAATAATGAGACTACTATGATTCGTTGTAAAAGGGATGAATACATATGAACGGCCTGAAAAAATCCATGCTTGCAGGGGCAATGGTGGCTCTGCCCATCGTTGCTCACGCAGTAAAACCTCTGGACGACTCAACTCTGGGCGCCGTAAACGGCCAGGGCGGGGTTACTATCGAACTTCAAACCAAAGTCACCATTGGGCAGTTTACCCATGTTGACGAAGGTTCGTTTCACATTAATGACATCACCATTGGCGGTATTGGCTCTACCACCTCCAACTACTTTGGTATCGACTGGGGTTCGGGCGTAAGTTCGGGCGAGTTGCTGGATGATCTTCTGATCACGATCGATGTCGCTTCAGACGGAGATGCCGTGATTGATTTGACTCCGCTGGGTGCAGGGCAGGCCGTGGATTTTAAAATCACGACCGGCGCCTGGGAACTCGAAAGCGCTGACAAGAGCGAGAAAATGACGCTGGTGTCTGCCTTTAACCTCGAAGGCCTGCTGTTCAGCGCCAATATCAATATTGACACAGCTTCTGACACCATGCGGCTTGTGGCGGATTTTGCGGTGTCTGATATGGATATCGAGGCAGATTTTCTGGCATTTGGCCTGAAAAACATGCAAATCACGGGTCAAAACTATAATGCTTTTGCGCCACGGGTGCAGGACGTGCCCACCACGCTGGATGCGATCATTGGTAAAAGCGTCAACCGTCAGGGTGTGGACGCCTTATCGATGAGCATTGCAAAGTGGGATTTCGATATGACCATTGGTGCGGTTGAGATTGGCGGCGTTTCAGTAGGCCAGATGGCTTTTGACAATGTGCGGGTTGCCAACACCTCCGTTGTCATTTACGGTCACTAAGCCCGTTTGAATCCTGATATGTAAGGCACAATTAAAAGCTGCAAGCCTCAATGGCGGCAGCTTTTTTTATGAGCCTTAATCACTTGGCCTGGGGCAAAGTTTGCTATAGTTAAGCCCCAAGACCGATAAGATGTGTCTAGCGAGTTCTGCAAATGTCTGATTCAAAAAGTAAAACTGGTTATGGCGCAGGGGGCGCCGCGGCGACTGACGCACCCGGTCAGGACGCCGTTGCTGCTGAATCGGTGCCTGCCAGTGCAGTGCAGTTGCAATATGCCGACAAATACATGTCTGACCTGGCAACACGTAACCGGTATTTGAATTACAGCAAGATAGCCTGGATGGTTGCAGCCATTATTGCCGGATTACTAAGCGCCAAGAGCTACATAGACTTGCAAGCCGCGCAATTTGGCCAACAGCAGCAAGAAATGGAGCTGCAGTTGGCTCGAACAACGGTCACCGAGTGGAAAAATCGTGCCGAACATGCCGAGACTCAACTGCAGATTCTGCAAGAAGGGTTCAGCAAGCTTACCGACAGTTCCATTGAAGCAGGTGACGGCAACCTGATGAAGTCCTTGGGGGATAAGCTCAACGAGTACGAGTCACGGATTACCCAACTGCAGTCGGAGCGGGATCATTTGTTGCAGGAATACAAAAAGGTCAAGGATACACTGCAGGAAATCGAATCCCAGTTTGCCAACATTCATGATTCCAGTGAGTCTGCCTTGCAGACTGCGGAAGCAAAGCAAAAGCTCATTGATGATTTGAACACCAAACTTGCGTTCAGCAACGACCAGGTGGCCGGAATGCGCAAGCAGCTCGAAGATAGCCGCGCCGGTTTCGAAGCGCTGGCCCGGCGTTACCAGGATACCAAGCGGGAGCAGCAATCCCTGGTGGCACAGCTCGATATTGCCAAAACCGACCTCGAAGATCAGAAGGCTATTGTCAAGCAAAAGGAAGAGCATGCCCAGCTGTTGACGAATCAGATGAGCAAGCTTAAACAGGAATACGCGGCGTTGCAGGACAGCCTGCGCCTCATGGTGCAGCCGATCGCGCCCGGTAAGTGATAGGTCTCATCTGGTCGGGGTGATTTAACGCAATTCGGTGGAGGATTTATCCAGCAAGCGTCGGGCAATGATCAATTGCTGGATTTGTTGGGTGCCTTCAAAGATATCGAGGATTTTGGAATCCCGAGCCCATTTTTCCAACAGCTGCTTTTCACTGTACCCCAAACTCCCGCACAGCTCTGCGCATCGCAGCGTAATGGCGTTGGCGACCCGGCCGGCCTTGGCTTTGGCCATCGAAGCCTCCATCGAGTTGGGCATGCCGTTATCGGCCATCCAGGCGGCTTTGAGGGTAAGAAGGCGGGCGGCTTCCAGATCCGCTTCCATTCGGTACATTTCGGCAATGGCGGCGTGATTGGTGAACACGGGTAACAGGTAGTCAGCTTGCAGCCCTTCACGGCTGAACAGCTCGCGTGTCAGTTCAAATGAGGCTCGGGCGACACCCACGGCCATTGCCGCGACCACCGGGCGGGTATTGTCGAAGGTCTGCATGACGCCGCTAAAGCCCTGCTTGTCATCAATGGCGGGGTTGCCCAGCAGATTTTCCCTGGGTACCCTGCAGTCGGAAAACACCAGCGTTGCGGTATCGGAAGCACGGATCCCCAGTTTCTTCTCCAGTCGCGCCAGTTCCATACCGGGCGTGCCTTTTTCAATGACAAAGGATTTGATGGCTTTGCGCCCCAGCGATTTGTCCAGGGTAGCCCACACCACCACGGCATCACAACGGCTGCCGGCAGTAACGAAGATCTTTTCACCATTGATGACGTACTCGTCGTCTTCCAGTCTGGCGGTGGTGGTAATACTGGCCGAGTCGGAACCGGCGCCGGGCTCCGTAATGGCCATGGCGGCCCACAAATGCTTGAAACGTTCCAGTTGTTCCGGGGTGGCAACCGCGGCGATAGCGGCATTGCCCAGGCCCTGACGCGGCAGGCTCAACGCCAGTCCGACATCGCCCCAGCACAGCTCGATCAGCCCTAGCACGGTTGACATATTGGTGCCGTTGACGATGGCGGCATCACGTTCCTTTCGTTGGCGCAGTTTGCTGGCCCCCGCACCACCATGAAAATCGCTGTCATTCATGCCATCCATGATGGAAGCCAGCATATCCAGTTCAACCGGATAGGCATGCTCGACCCGGTCATACTTGCGTGAAATCGGCCGGAATATTTCTGCCGCGACTTGATGAGCCTGATGAATAATGGCGTTGAATTTGCGAGGGATTTCAAGATTCATGAGGAGCTTCCTGGCGGGTAATGGCAACAAGGGTCAGGCGTGCAGACCACTGTACAGGGTAGCAATGACGCGCAAATCCCGATACCAGCGTTCGACCGGGTGTTCTTTGATAAAGCCGTGGCCACCGAGTAACTGCACACCGCGCGTGGCGATTTCCATGGATTTTTCGGCACAGAGCACGCGTGCCAGATAGATTTCGCGATGACTGGGCAGCTTCTGATCGTGACGGCTCGCAGCGCGCTGGGCCAGGAGCCGCATGCTTTCCAGCTCAATGGCAATATCGGCAACGGTGAAGGCGATCGACTGGCGATGGCTGATAGGCTCGCCAAAGGCATAACGCTGATTGCAATAGGGGATGACATAATCCAGTACCGCCTGGCAGGTGCCAATCGCCAGACCGCAGACCGCCAGAGAGGCAAGATCGGTAAAATGCTGATAGTTGAAGTCGAGGGTGCCGAGCAAATTGGCTTCGTCGATTTCGACCTGCTCGAAATGCACCTCACAGAGCTGCGCGGCACGCACCCCCATGCCGTCGTCCCGTGTCACCGTGATGCCCTTGAGTGCCGAGTCAACGATGGCCACCCGAATTCTGCCATTGGGCATTTGCGCCGGTACAAGCAAAAGATCGGCCTGCTCTGCCAGAGGCACAAGGCACTTGGTGCCATTGAGCTTGTAGCCGTTGTCACAATGACCGAGCGTGGTTTTAAGTTCATGGGGGATGAAAAGAATGCCGGGTTCGTTCACTGCCAAGGTTGCGTTTGCCTGCGGCTGACTCACAAGTGCGGGCAGCCAGCGCTTTTGCTGCTCGGGAGTTCCCCAGCGAATCAGAACATTGGCCGCACTCATGTTGCCCAGCAACCCCAGCGTCAGGCCCATGTCGCCCCACGCCAGTCTCTCGGTTATCAGCAGTGAGGTGAGGGCGCTCTGAGCTCGCATATAGCCACCCATGCTCTCGGGGATGACGGCCTCGACCAGCCCGAGTTCACGCACCTGCTCGCGGATTTCGTCGCTGAGCAGGGCGCATTCGTCCATGGATGCCGCCTGCGGGCGCAAAACTGTACGTGCAAACAGGTCAAGGCTGTCGCAAATCAGCTGTTGTTCTTCTGACAGGGTCAGGTCAAAAACGCGGCTGCTGTCTTTGTCTTCGGGCGTCATGCGCAGCGGAAAAAGCTGGCGGGCACGTTGCAGCTGATCGTTCGCCGTATTCAATACCTGAAAACCGGCACGGGTGGAGTAATAGGCGATGCGTTCGGCCGGTTTGCGCAGCCCGAGTTTATCGATCCAGGTCGAACCGGCCACCTTGTTGACGGCGGAAAGGGTAAATCCAATAGGATCCTTTGCCATGTATTGCTCCTTTAACAGGGAAAAGCCGCACGACAGACACGTCAGCCTGGGCTCAAACTAACCTGCAGACCATCCCGAGGCATTGGCAAGCCTGCTCGAAGGAAGTGTCAATTCAGTCAACAGGCGGTGAAGCAGGGATCAAGGTAACAGAATGCGGAACACGCCGCCGCCGAGGCTACCACCGTTTTGTAACTCGATATACCCGTGCACGCCATTTTGGTGGTGCATGTAAGCCACCTGTGACGCGAAATACAACCCCAGGCTGGTGCTTCCGGTATCAAAGTCGATCCCCTTCTGGATTTGACCGGGGGCATTGATCATGGCGTTGGGGTAACCGGTACCGTTGTCTTCCACTTCAATGACCAGCAGTTTCTCCTGCGTGCGGGCACGCAGGATGATTTTGTCCTTGGTATAACGGGCGGCGTTGGTGAGGGTGTTATTGAGTATGCCAGCGATCAGGTCGCGGTCAAAATAGCCAACCAGATCATGCTCGCATTCCACCTGCATGGTGATGTTGCGAGCGTTGAACAAGAGTTCGTAACGCACGCTCTGTTCGCGCAAAAAGTCGCTGACATAGTGCTCTTCAATATGCACACCCAGGCTCTGATCTTCGAGCCGATAGATTCCCAGCAGCTGAATCAGATCGTTATTGACCCGCTCGGCTTCGTATTGCAGCGTTGCCAGCCGGGTCGAGGTTTGCATTTCGGGCGGGAGTTCCTCCACGATGGTTTCAAGCGAATGCAGCAGCATGCTCAGCGAGTTTTTCATGTCGTGAACCGCGCTTGCCATCACCATGGCAAAGTCGGGTTTTTTGGCGAGGCTTTTCATGGTACGAATTCCTGTTGGCCTGGGTCGGTGAAGCAAGGGTCATGGTGTGGTTGTGGTATGGAATTCCTGTCACACGGCATTTCAGTCGCGGGAGTTGAGTATTACCTCTTTTGCAGCTGGGCCAATTTGCTCACCAGATGCTGGTAGCGTTTGTACTGCCGGTGTTGACTGGGAATATGGGCAACATTATCAAGGCAGATCTGCGACATTCTGAGCCACTCGGCCGAGGGGGCCTGGGGGTCCATGGCTTTCATCAACACCTGAACCAGGTTCAGGTTGAGCGCAGGGTGTCTGGGGGTGACTTCCAGGGCTTCCTTAAACACAGTGACGGCTTCCTGGAGTTTGCCTTGCTCGAAGTAGGCGATGCCTTTGCGATTCAGTTCGCGCGCCTTGACCTTGCTTTGCAGGTTCACAGGCTCATCAAGCAACTCCTCGATACGATTCATGATCGCCGGGTCACTGCCGTATTTGTCGGCCAGTGATTGCAGCAGTTTTTCGGCGCGCTGAGGCTGATTGATGGAGTAAAGCGTGTGCGCAAGTTCAAGTCCTGCTTCGGCGCTAAGATCGTCTGGCTTGGCCATGGATTCAACGCGAGCCATGGATTTCTGGCTTGCAGCGGTGTTGTTTTGCCCGGCATGGACACGGGTTTCAATCAGAAGGGCGTTGAGTTGCACTTCTTTGTTATCTTCATAGCGCTTCGAGGCTTTGGTGAGGGTTTGCAAGGCTTCCTTGGCGTAGGCCTTGCCTTTGTCGCTGGTATCACCTTCACTCAGATCCGACAGACACCGGCCAAGGTTGAGGTAGTTCTCGGCTTTTTCAAATACCGAGTTGGTACCAAATTTTACGGTGGCTCGCCACGCCTGGGCGGCAGCCTCAATATCCTGGTTGATTTGTGCAAGTTCCCCCAGGTGTTGTTGGCGCGGAATGGCGCGCGGCGAGAGCCGCACGGCCTGCTGCAAGATTGTCTGGGCTTCTTTCTTGCGTCCCTTTTTCTCCAGCGCAGTGGCAAGATGGTCGTAGGCTTCCATCTGTTCTGGCGATTCGCTGATCACCTTTTGCAGAGTTTCGATCGCGGCATCGTAGTTTTGCTGCCCAAGGAGCACCTTGCCCAGCCCCACCCGCGCCCAGGGAATTTCACGCCGGGTCAGAATGTCTTCGTAGATCTTCTGGGCATGGGCGTAATCGCCGGTTTCGTAATAGAGCCCTGCCAGCGTCTTGAAGCACCAGCCTTGATAGCGCCCCCCCTTCTTGATTTCCAGCAGACACAGAGAAATGGCCTTGGGATAGTTCTCAAGGTCCATTTCCTGGGTGATGGGCAACAAATCCTCCCGCTGCGATATCAGACCGTCGAGGCGCATTTGCAAAGAGGCCTTGGTAATGGGTTTGGCGATGTAGCAATCGGGTTGGTATTCGCGGGCCCCCATGACAATATCTTTCGAGGTTTCGGCGGTGATGAGTATAAAAATACTGCTGTGCTTCAATCGTTTTGACTGGCGCAGGTCTTCCAGTACCTGCTGGCCGTTCTTGGTGTTGTCGCCCATATTGAAGTCGCACAGCACTATGTCATAGTTTTCGCTTGAGCACCGGTTAATGGCTTCATCACCACTATTTGCCGTGTCAACGTGCTCGACACCGAACATGCGAATCATTCCCTTGATAGACATACGAAAGTTTTCGAAATCGTCGACTACCAGGAATTTCAGCTTACGGTAGACCTTGAGAAGATGAATGTTGCTCAGGGTGGTCTCTCCACGTCGCGTTAGTACAGGCGGTTTGTTGATACAGGCCGGGCCATTCGCTGGCCACGCAACCATAAACACCTGTAAGTGTAGCAATGATTCAACGGGTTGCAGTTAAATGCGCACGCAGATCGGCAGGAGTGGATGTGGTGTAACAAAGGCGCTTCTGAGGCTGGTCATAATCCCAGAAAGAGTGTCAGTCCGATGAGTGCCGCGCTGATCAGAATGCCCAGATTGAGTCCGAGGACCCAGTAATTCAACGGGGTTCGAACTGCCAGACGAAAGAATGCCAACACACCGAGGCCGGCAATGACCATCACCAGTTCAGCAAATACCATGGAGATGACGGTATCCAGCGGGATAGCGTCACCCCCCAGGTTATAGTGGAAGCTCACAGCGGCTACCAGGCACCAGAGCACTGCTGCAAACGAGGGTACCCAGGCAACGCGCAACCACGGGGTGTGAGTGGATTTTGTCATATCGATCACCGAAAATCGCTAATTCCGCCCAGTCTAATCGCAGGGGCTTGGATGCGGCTTTACTTCGGTCAATAGCGTCTGCAGTGCCTCGGCTGTTTCGGTGTGAAATCAGTGCGGTTTGATAGCATCGCGCCAGTCGGCCAGAGGTTCAAACGCCTGATTGCGAATAATGGTTGGCCACAGCGAGTGACTGGCCTGGTGTTCCTTGGGTGAAAGACTCAGTGGTGCACCCAGGCCAATATCGAAATCGCCCAGTTTTTGCAGGCTTTCGACCAGGCTCTCGCGAGACCAGGGCGCGCTGGTGTTTTGTAGTGCCAGTCCCAGAATGCGGGCCGCAATATAGCCTTCGAGCGAGACAAATCCGACGTTGTTGGTGGCGCGATGCTGGCGCAGTGCCTCCCGGTATTCCTTGATGATGGGGAGGTCTGCATCGTAGTGGGGAACCACCTGGGTCACGATAACGCCTTCTGCATCCGTGCCCAGTGCATTTAGAAGCGCCTGGCTGCCAACAAAAGAAACGTTCAGATAAATCGTCTTGGGAAATTCCCGCTTTGCCAGTTGGATGAATTTTGCACAGGGTGCGTAGGCACCCACCATGATAATGGCTTTAGGCTCAGTCGGAGCATCCAGCAGGTTTGCCAGCGCTTCTTCGACGTTGAGGGTGTTACGGGTATAGCGGCCGTGAACCAGTGAGGCGGTATTGGTGATCCCGCGGCGTTTTAGCGCGCTGATGGCACCTTGATAGCCCGCATCGCCGTAGCCGTCGTTTTGGGTGAAAAAAGCGATCTCCTCTGGTTTGATGCCGTTATCCAGCAGGCCGTCGATCATGGCGGCCGTTTCTTCGGCATAGCTTGCCCGATAATTGATGACATAGCGCTCGGGCGGGTTTTGACGCAGGATTCCCGCACCGGTAAAGGCACCAAAGAGTAACGTTTTGTTTTCGTTGGCAATCGGCGCTGTGACAATGGCCGTAGGCGTTCCTACATTGCCAATTACCGCCAGCACCTTTTTTTCTTCAATAAGCGTACGCATGTTGGGGGCAGCGCGAGCAGGCTCGTAACCATCGTCGAGTGTGACCAGTTTGATCTGGTGCCCCTGAATGCCGCCCTCGCGATTTACCTTGTTCAAATAGGCTTCTATGCCCGTTTGCATTTCGGTTCCCAGCGCACTGGCCGGGCCTGATAGTGCCGTGGTCATGCCCAGTACTATTTCTTTTTCAGCAGCAACGCTTAAGGCGCTGAAGAAGAGCGTGGTAAGCAAGGCGCCAAAGCGCTTTATCAAGGATCGAGTATTGGTGATCATGGTTAAGCTTCCGTGTGGGCGATGACACTACAGGTGCGAATCCAAAGGCGGCGTGCGTTGTCCCTTTCCTTGGCAAATATTGTCTACACTCAGTTCTGTAGTGTTCGAGGTTATGGTTTTGTGCCAGAACGCGAGCGT
Organism: Oleiphilaceae bacterium; assembly: GCA_041591635.1. Taxonomy (GTDB): domain Bacteria; phylum Pseudomonadota; class Gammaproteobacteria; order Pseudomonadales; family Oleiphilaceae; genus JACKOD01. The sequence continues at coordinate 23,368 of JBFHRO010000011.1, forward strand.
CAACAAAGGTTCGAGCATTGACACAAGATCGTTCATGATTGATAAAAGTCAAGGAAATGAAGATGGTGCCGATGGTTAGGGAGAAGAGTTACGAACGGTTGAGTCTGCCTCAACATGCGGTCATAACCCGAATTTGAATAAGGATTTGCCATGATTTTCAGCAAAATGGGTGTACGTTCCCTGCTGACCCTCTGGTCTGTTGTGGGGTCTTTGGCGTTTGTCATTTATCTCTTGGTCAGCCTGGGTGCCAATCGCCTGATTGCCAGCAATATTGAATCATTGACCAATGTGGTAATTCCCGTTGAGCGTGCCAATACCAAGAGTTCCAATATGTTGGCAGGGTATCTCGACCGCCAGGCAGAAATGTCGATTGTGGCAACGCTGGATGACCTTGCGCAGTTGGCGAGCCGCGATGAGCTGGATTCCCGGTTCCGTCGGTTTGTTTCGCATGTCTCGGAGATTACCGAAGGCCAGGCACAAACCCAGATTGACGCGCTTAACCGTGCGTTCGAGTCGTTTCTCAAGAGCGACGAAGCTGTGTATGCAAACATCGAATTGCGTCTGCAGTTAGGTGTGCATCTGGAGCAGCGATCGGCGGAAATTGACGCCACGATCAAGGGGTTACAGAGTGCTGCCGAGTCAATCTCGGGTAAGGCGACCCTCAATGCCCGACGTGAAGCGCGCAACTTTGTTCGCGCTGTGGAGGCGGCCAGTACGGCGGACAACCTGAACCAGCTGGTGAGCAGCGTCCGCAACCGTGGTGACAAAAGTAAGGATCACGCCAGTGCGGTTCAGCTCGGCCTGGAGCGCATTATTTCGGCATCGCGGCAGATGCGTTTGATCACCAATGCCGACCTGCTGGTTGGGCTGAAGAATAACGTGATTGCACAATTGATGGCATCAATATCCAATGATATCGACGCGCTGGCCGAAGCCGATGCCGAGTATGCCGAGGCGACCGACACCCTGCGCAAAGAACTGGCAAAGCTGACAGGTATGTTGACCACCAATGAGGATGCGCTCATTGCCCTGGTGCAGAAAAAACTGCTGGCAAGTCAGAACTACCAGCGCCTGCAGAAAGATGTGCAGCACGCCAAACAGCAGGTAGTAGAGGCCCTGGCAGCGCTGTCGGAGTTTGGTACCGGACTTTCTGAGGCAGCCGAAGCCCAGACACGGGCAACCATTCAAAGCGGCGTGATAACACAGCTGGTCGTGGGCGCGTGCATCGCGGTTTTCATGATTTTGATGGGGCTCTTGCTTAACCACAGAATCAACCGGCCATTAAGTCAGCTGTCAGATGTGATGCGAGAGCTGTCACAAGGTGACCTGACCCGTGAACTGGAAGTGCCCAAGCGGCAGGATGAGTTTGGCTTACTGACCAAAGAGGTATCCGATACCATCACCAATTTGCGCGATATGTTGCGCCTGGTGCTGGATGCCTCTACTCAGATCACCACGGCCTCGGGATCTTTGACCGAAACCACCAAAACCACCAATGCCGGCATTCAGAGTCAGAAAAACGAATCGGATCAGCTGGCGACGGCCATGACCCAAATGGCCTCCAGTGTCCACGAGGTTGCCAGCAATGCTGTGAGTACCGCGGAAGCAACGCAGAAAGCCGCGGCCATGGCCAAACAGGGCAATCAGGCCGTGGCACAAACCATAGAAGCCATGAATCAGTTGGCCGAGAACATCGAAACCGTTGCGAATCTGATTCAGTTGCTGGAAGAGGATGCCGGCAAAATAGGCTCAGTGGTGGATGTTATCGGAAGCATTTCGGAACAGACCAACTTGCTGGCCCTCAATGCCGCCATAGAAGCTGCCCGGGCGGGCGAAGCCGGGCGCGGGTTTGCCGTGGTGGCGGATGAAGTGCGTAATCTGGCGCGAAAGACACAAGACTCCACCCAGGAAATTCAGGCGGTGATATCCGGTATTCAAAAGGGTACCAAAGATGCCGTTACCGCCATGTCTGGCAGCAAGCAGTTGGCTGTGGCCAGCAAGGAAAAAGCCGCCGGTGCCGGCGGGGCGCTTATCGACATCGTCAATCAGGTTGATCAGATCAATCAGCGCAACTTGCAAATAGCCTCGGCATCCGAGGAGCAAAGTGCCGTCACGGAAGAAATGCACAAGAACATCATCAAAATCGCCACCGTGGCTGAAGAAACGGCCGAAGCGGCTCATGTGGTTGAGCGCAACAGTCATCACCTGGATGTTTTGGCTCGAGCACTGAAGTCCATTTTGTCGAAATACAAGGTATAGGCGGGATATTCCCGCCCGCAGCTCTTGGCATGGATAAACCTTTGGTTTGCCGCAAGCGGGCGGTGGGGCCGTTGCAAGGGAAGCGTGGAATTGCAAGGGATGCGTTGAATGTCGCGCTTAACTGCCCTGAAAATCCTTGGCATGACGCTGTTTGAGTTCCTCGGCCAGCCTTTGTGCTTCGTCCTGCTCTTCACTGGCTTCCATTTTGTCTATGTGTTCTTGCTGGGCGATGAAGTGAAGTGACAGTTCAAAGGCCTTGCGAGTAAATTCCAGCACCTTTTCAAAACCCTCGTCAGAGAGCTTGCGCGCGGCATCGTGGCTGCGGTAGATGTTGATGAAATTGCGTTCCCGCTCAAAGTGCAGCGGAATGCGGCCGATCCCCCAGTCGTGCAGGATTCGCCAAGTGTCGGGGCTGTAGGTGCGGGTGTACTTGAGAATGAAAGGAACCGGGTCGTTGCGGGCCAAGAGCGCCGCCAAACGAAGAATCAGCTCAAATGACAGGGTTGCGGTACCGTTCTCGACGGCTTCGAGCAAGGTTTTGTCTTTGAGGTTGAGGGCATCGGCCATTTCGTTGACGGTTAACCCGGCAACCTCGCGCAAATCCTTGAGTGACTGGCCTGCGGCCAGCATCACCTTGAGCTGATCCTGCGATTTTATGATCGCCTTGCCAACCTTGAGCGAAGTTCCTGTGGTGCGCCGGGCGAGCCGGTACGCGGAATTCGTCAGATCGCTCAGGCGGCCCATGAGGGAGCCGCTATCTTCAGTTTCACGACCTTTTTTGGCAGTTGCTTTGGCGGCTTCGGCTTTTTCGCCATCGCCGCGGGCTTCCGGCTTTTTTTCTGCTCGTGAACCGGTTGAATGCCTGGTACTCATTTCTTCGCCGCCAGGGGAGGCACCCGCGCCAGAGGCATCTGGTTTTTTCCCGGCGGCGGCTGGGCGGCCAGCATCTTTGTCGTTCGCCATGAATTGCTCTATCTCGTCAAGGTATTGGGTGGCCTTATTGATCAAGGTATCAACACCAGTGTAGCCCTTGTCGAGCGTCCACGAGAAAAGTTTGCCCACTCCTTGCTGTGCTTCGGTAACCATTCTTGGCGCGTTCATGAACTTCCTTGGTTAGGCATCGAGGCTAGGGCGTGGCAACCGGTTTGGCTGCGAACACCTGCTGGATCCCGATGAGGTCTATCAACACCTCGCCGCTTTCCTGCGTCACAAAATCGATTTCTTTGGCTTTGGTTTCTTCATCGGCGCGGGCTTTTTCGAACGCTTCCCATTCCTCTTTAGAGGCAAAGGGCTTTTCATTACGGGCCGCACGGCGTTTGTTCACCAGTGCCAGTTGCTTTTCGCTGGTTTGCTTTTGTTCCTGAAGGCGAATTTCGCGATTAAGCGAAAATGTTTTTTTGTCCCGCTGCTCTTCCAGCCAGGCAATTTCTTCGAGCAATACCTTGTACTCGGGATGCTGCTGGAACCGGTCATCATGAGCGGCTGCCAACTGGGCAATGATTTGTCGGGTAAGCCCGTACCGGCCATGTTCAGCTTCCTTGATGAAGTCCCAGGGCAGGGCTTCGGGCAGGGCATCTTCGCCAATTTCCTTGTGATCGATGGAGGAAGGGACGAGCAGATCGGGGACGACGCCCTTATGCTGTGTGCTGCCACCGGAAACCCGGTAAAACTTCGCTTGTGTCAGCTTGAGCTGTCCGTGATTGAGGGGTTTTACCGATTGCACAGTGCCTTTGCCGAACGACTGGCTGCCAATCACGACACCCCGCTCGTAATCCTGAATGGCACCGGCAAAAATTTCCGATGCAGAAGCGCTGAGTCGGTTGATCATGACAATCAATGGGCCGCCGTAGACAAGTTCGGGGTCGGGGTCATCCATTTGTTCTACCCGGTTGTTGGCGCCGCGAATTTGCACAGTGGGGCCATCCTTGATGAACAGGCCGGTGAGCATGTTGGCTTCCTGCAGCGAGCCGCCGCCATTATTGCGCAAATCGATAATCAGGCCATCCAGCTTGCCTTTGGTCTGCATTTCTTCAATGAGGTGCCGAACATCGCGGGTAGTGCTGCGATACTCGGGATCACCACTTTGAGCGCCCTTGAAATCGGCATAAAAAGCGGGAATATCAATCACGCCAAACCGGTATTTCTTGCCGTTGCGCTCAAGCTCCAGCAGCTGACTTTGGGCGGCCTGTTCTTCGAGTTTGACCTTGTCACGTACGATATTGATGATGCGGGTCTGGCTGTCATCTTTGCTGTCCGAAGGAATCACCTGCAACCGAACCACGCTCTTGGCCGGGCCGCGAATCAGTGCAACCACTTCGTCAAGGCGCCAGCCAACCACATCGACAATCTCGCCACTTGCTCCCTGACCCACACCAACAATCCGGTCGGAAGTCTGTAACTGGCCTTGTTTGGCGGCCGGCCCCGCCGGAACCAGGCGCAACACCTTGGTGTAGTCGTTATCGGTTTGCAGTACTGCGCCAATGCCTTCCAGCGAGAGGCTCATGTTGATGTTGAAGTTTTCAGAGGTTTGGGGTGAAAAATAGCTGGTATGAGGGTCGTAGACACCGGCAAAGGCGTTCATATAACTCTGAAAAACGTCTTCGCTGCGGGTCTGATAAGCCCTGTTGAGCTGGCTTTGATAGCGTTTCTGGAGCAGTTCCTGAACCTCTTCAAGCTTTTTTCCGCCTAATTCCAGTCCCAGGGCTGCATTCTTGACCCGTTTGCGCCAGACATCGTTTTGTTCTTCCAGGCTCGCCAACCACGGACTTTGTGCACGGTCATTCTCGATGCTTTCATTCTTTGTGAAGTCAAGCTTGTCCAGCCCGCCTTCGACCAGAGCCAACTGATACTTCAAGCGGTCAATCAAACGCTCCTGAAAGCGGTTGTAAATGGTGTAGGCAGGATCCAGCTGGCCGGTCTTCAGTGCGCCATCAAGGCGAAAGCGATACGAGGCAAAGGATTCAATGTCACTGGCAAGAAAGTACAGCCGCTGCGGGTCAAGGGCTTTGAGATAGGCTTCGAACACCCGTTCCGACAACTGACCATCAATGGCTTGTTTTCGGTAGTGGCTGACCATTAGCTGGCGGGCGATATGCACGTTGGCCGTTTCATGATCCTTGTCAGGTTTCAGCGGCATGTTCTGGGGCTTGTCAGGAAGTGCGGCGTTCGCGGCGCCAGTCACCAGCGCAAGGCTTATCATCAACAGCAGGGGGGTGAGAATCTGGCGCAGGCCAGGGCGGCTTGAGTCCTGTCTTGCGGTCACTCGGGTTTTCGTCATAGTCATGTTAACAAGGTTCGCATCTATTGCGTCTTCAGCCTAACGCTGAATGACGGGTAAGTTGACATGCAGATTCCCGGGCAGGAGATCTGCGAAACGTTGGTGGTGGATGTGACTGCTTCTGTGTGTTGAGTCTGCCAGTGCTTTTATAACCTTTTCCCGATTTTAGGCCAGTCGTATCGGGATGACCAGATTTGCCTGCCTTAATCATTGGTCAGAATTGACTTAATGCTTTGTGGGCATTGAAGATCTGTGCGCAGCAAAAGCGGATTTGCCCTGCAAGGTCACGCAATCGGTTGTTAATTGTACTGATAGGGCTCGATCTTATCGGCACTGAGGCTGTAACCGGTTTCGGCCATTTCATTGCTGACACTTTGAGTGCGCAGTGTTCCCGAGACTATGATCGGGTCGTAGACCATGTCTACCGGAAGCGGTTTGGCGGCGATCACATACACGACCTGATTGGGCGGTGGTGGCGGCACATGCAAACAGGCCCCCATGTAGGGTACCAGCAGAAATTGGGAAACACCGTTCTCATCACCCTCGAGCGGGACGATGAACCCCGCCAGAGAGACTCTGGTGTTATGCAGTTCGGCGACAATGGCGGTGGCCGTGGCGCTGTCCACCTGCGGTGCCTGTCCGTGCTCGGCGACCCCGGTCAAGGCTTTTTGCAGGGTTGATTCGGGAATCAGGTCTTGCCATTCGAGTTTCTTGTAGGACGGGCTGTTGTCAGCCAGTGCGGGTGCACATGCCAGTAACAAAGCGGCAAGCAGGGACAGATTTCGACCCACCCGATAAAGCCACAAACCCATTGGCATGGCGATGTGGGCGAACGGATGTGCGCACGACCGGACAGGCAAGCAAGAAATCATTGATTGAACGAGTACCCGGAAACTGGAGTGAACGCGTAGGTCACGCATCTTGGCTGGTTTTTCCTGCATTGGTTGGTAACGGGAACTTATTCTAATATTGCGCGGGTTAAA
>JBFHRO010000012.1:0-29425 GCA_041591635.1 Oleiphilaceae bacterium
GTAAACCAATGAGTCAGGCTGAGACGGCGGCAGTGGCGGCTGACGGTGTGGATGAGGCGATTGTGCCTCAGGAAATCGACCTATCTTCACATCAGTACTATTTCAACCGAGAGCTGAGTCATCTTCAATTCAATTATCGGGTGCTGAAGCAGGCGCTCGATGAGCACCACCCACTTCTGAACCGTTTGCTGTTTTGCTGCATTTTCAGCAGCAACATGGACGAATTCTTTGAGATCCGGGTGGCGGGTTTGCGACATCAGATCAAGTACGGTCGCGAAACCGTCGGGCCTGATGGTATGACGCCGCAGCAGTTGTTGACCGAGATTGACCGCATCACCCACGCTTTTGTGGAGGAGCAGTATCTCATTCTCAATGATGTGCTGATCCCCGCGCTGGAGCGTGAGGGCATTTCTTTTGTGCGCCGCAGCCACTGGACACAGGAGCAGTCAGACTGGATCGCCAATTATTTTGAAAACGAAATTCTGCCCGTTATCAATCCCATTGGTCTGGATCCGTCACACCCGTTTCCCCGCCTGGTAAACAAGAGCCTCAACTTCATTGTGCAACTCGAAGGCAAGGATGCCTTTGGACGTGAAACCGGGCTGGCCAGTGTGCCTGCGCCTCGATCACTGCCAAGGCTGGTACGGTTTCCCGATGAAATCGCCACCGAAGGCGACAGTCTGGTGTTCCTGTCTTCCATGATTCATGCCCATGCCGATCAGCTGTTTCCGGGAATGGAGGTAAAAGGTTGCTACCAGTTCCGGGTCACGCGCAACGCCGACCTGGTGCTTGAGAACGACGATATGGAAGACCTGGCATCGGCTCTGCGGGGGGAATTATTGAGTCGTCGCTTTGGCGATGCCGTGCGTCTTGAGGTGGCCGATAACTGCCCGGAAAAGCTCGTGCGCTTTCTGCTTGATCAGTATTCGCTGAGTGATCGCGAGCTGTATCGGGTTCATGGTCCGGTTAACCTGACTCGCTTGATGGCGGTGAGCAAGCTGATTAACCGGCCCGGATTGAGTTACCCGGCTTTTACGCAAGGATTGCCCAAGCAGCTCAAGAACAACAAGGATCTGTTCAGCGCCATCAAACAAAAAGACATTCTGTTGTTGCATCCGTATCAGAGCTTCACGCCGGTGGCAGATTTGCTGCGACAGGCCGCTAAAGATCCGAACGTGGTGGCGATCAAGCAGACCCTGTATCGCACCGGGGCCGATTCGGAAATCGTGGCGGCGCTGGTGGATGCCGCACGGCGCGGCAAGGAAGTCACGGCAGTGATTGAAATCCGGGCACGCTTTGATGAAGCGGAGAATCTTGAGTTGGCCAGTCGCCTGCAGGAAGCCGGTGGCGTGGTGGTCTACGGTGTGGTCGGCTACAAGACCCATGCGAAAATGATTCTCATCGTGCGCCGGGAAGAGAAGGGCTTTCGGCACTATGTGCACCTGGGCACGGGTAACTATCATGCCGGCAATGCCCGCCTGTATACCGATTACAGTTTCATGAGTTGCGACGAAGCCCTCGGAAAAGATGTCCACAAGATTTTTCAGCAGCTCACAGGTATGGGCAAGGTGTTGAAAATAAAGAAATTGTTTCATGCGCCATTTACCCTGCACGGACGCATTATTTCCCTTATTGAACGTGAATCCAGTCACGCCAAAAATGGCCGCAGCGGTTATATCCTGGTCAAGATCAACTCACTCACCGAGCCCAAAGTGATTCAGGCGCTGTACCGGGCTTCTCAGGCAGGCGTCAGGATTGATTTGATTGTGCGTGGCACCTGCTGCTTGCGCCCCGGTGTGCCGGGGGTGTCGGAAAATATCCGGGTGCGCTCGATTGTCGGGCGTTTTCTTGAGCATACCCGTGTGTATTACTTTGGTAACGACGGTCAGGCGGAAATCTATGGCGCGAGCGCCGACTGGATGGCGCGCAATCTGCTCAGTCGGGTGGAGGTGTGTTTTCCCATCGAAGACCCTGGCCTCATTGCGCGGGTGAAGGAAGAGCTGGATTATTATTTGCGGGACAACTGCCAAACCTGGGAACTGCAGGCCGACGGTGAGTATCGTAAGGCAACGGCTGCCGAGGGTGAGGAGCGCATCAACGCGCAGCAGAAGCTGCTGGAAACCCTGGCGGTGGTTTAGTTTGGGGTGGATGCCAAAGCCGACCGGTAACGATGATCAGTGACTGACAAGGAGTTAGATGTGCATACACACGGCCTTTCCGGTGCTTCACGCACCTTGATGGTGCTGGCGGCGTTCATTGTGGTGGTGGCCGGTATCAAGGCGGCACAATCGCTGATGGTAACCTTTTTGCTGTCCGGTTTTTTTGCCATCATCTGTGCCCCGCCTTTTATGCTGATGCAGCGCAAGGGTGTTCCCGCCTGGGCGTCGTTGACCAGCATCGTTATCCTGATTTCGGTGATTCAGCTGGTGTTTGTCACCATCATTGCAGCATCCATCTCGGATTTTTCCAGGGGCCTGCCACATTACCAGATGCGCCTGCAGGCGATGTTCATGGAGGGCGTGAATCTGTTGGCCGGGTGGGGTATTGATGTGCCCGCCCAGGCCATCCGGGAACACTTCGACCTGAGCATGGTATTCAAGGTGGCGGCGAATGCCCTGGGAAGCCTGGGAACGGTGCTTTCCAACTCGTTCATGATCATTCTTACGGTCATTTTCATGCTGTTTGAGGGCGCCTCCCTGCCGGGCAAACTGGCGGTCGCCTTTGGCGAACATAGCCTGCATATGCGCCATGTGCAGCGATTTCTTGATAACGTCAAACAGTACATGACCATTAAAACCATCATCAGTCTGGCGACTGGCGTGCTCATCTATGTCTGGCTGCTGGCGTTCGGGGTTGATTACGCCCTGCTCTGGGGTGTGTTGGCATTTTTGCTTAATTTTGTTCCCAATATCGGCTCCATCATCGCGGCGGTGCCGGCCGTGCTGCTGGCACTGATCCAGCTTGGGCCTTTTACTGCCCTTATGGCCGGTCTGGGTTATTTGATTGCGAACATGGTGATGGGGAACATCATTGAGCCACGTTACATGGGCAAGGGGCTGGGGTTATCAACGCTGGTGGTGTTTCTTTCGCTGGTATTCTGGGGGTGGGTACTGGGCCCGGTCGGCATGCTGCTTTCCGTGCCCCTGACGATGCTGGTCAAGATCGCTCTGGAAAGCAGCGATGAAACCCGCTGGCTGGCGATTCTCATGGGGCCCGATGTCAGCCCGCATTCCGGCCTATCGTTGCCGAAGATTCACCACCCCCCGAGCGAGTAGCGTTGCCAGTTTGCCGCCCCCTTTAACCATCGAGTAGGTCAGCTCGGTCACCCCTTCGTGAACCTGCCTGACCACTTCGGAGACAGGCGCGGTCACGGGGATTTTCTGCAAAATTTCAAAGGGTTCGTTAGCGATTGCACGGTGAGTGCGCTCTACCACGCGAACCGCCTCCTGAAAGGCAACGTCGGTAAGGTCGATCAGGCCACCAAGCTGCTCATGGGTCAATAAGGCGCCGGTGCCCTGTGCGGGCTTGTTATAAAGCGCCGGCAGCCTGTCTTGGCTCAGAGTTTCGGTTACTGCGATTTCTGTGTTTGTATTGCTCATGCCAGCCACTCCTTGAGTTGTGTGTAAACGTCGGGGGATCTCGCCAGCGCGAGGTGTCCCAGTCCTTCAAAATGCTGATTCTTCATTTTTGTTCCTTCGGGAACCAGTTGCTTTGCGTGAGCGCTGCTCTGATTCACCAGGCCGTCGCCAAGCAGCTTCTCAAACCAGACATTGCCACTGCCACTCAGGCCGCCACTGATAAAGAAGTGTTCCTGATGAGGTGAAAAATGCAGTGGATCTGCCTCGGTGCTGATATTCCCGTAGCGCATATCCTTGATGCCCTGGCTGCGCGTGTCGATCAGATCGCTGATCACTTTCATGTACTCCTTGGGGACGGCACCCGTTGCCCGCGTTACCCAGTGGCCGAAGTGCTCAAGGGATGCTCCTTGGTGAGGCGTGCCGATGTAAACGCTTTTCTTGACCAGGCTGGGCCAGCGATAGTGTTCCGGGGTTTTGGCGGCAAGGTGGTTGGCGCTGCGAATCAGCAGTCCGCCCATGCTAAAGCCCATCAGCGTTATCTGGTCAACGGTTGTAGGGTAGCATTGCAGCAACGTTTCCAGCAGTTGAGTTAACAGGCGTCCATTCATTTCAATCGACAGGCCGGTGTTGTAGCGCAGGTAAATGGGTGTGTAGGCCGCATCCTGTGCCAGCAGCTTGCCATAGTCCAGGTGTGTGGCTTGTTTGAATTGCCAGATGGATTCGGTATTGGTCAGGCCATGAATAAGAATGCAGAGATTCGGGGTCGCCTGCGGATAGTGATTTTCAAAGCCACTCTTTGAGAGAGGCACGGGGTTTCCGTCAAGATAAATGCCCATTTCCGTCGCCAACGGGTTTTTCGCCTGATGCAAATAATCCCCGACAATACCATTAAGAATGCCCATGCCATTGTCGATGGCGGATTTTAATTGCGAGCTCATCATGCTCTCCTTATTCGGGATGTTTGCCGAGTTCAATTTTTCAAATTAGAGCACATGTGTACACTCACGGTCTATCTGTTGGTGAAAAAATATTCCCGTTATGCGGTTTAACTCTCATCATGCATGTCTGATAATGGCCGCCCTGCAGATGTCGCCATCTGGCTGTTGATTCTCGCGATCGGGAGTGTGTTGATGAACAAATGGTTGGCAACCGGTGTTATTTCTGTGGTTGCGCTGATGGCTGCCGGTCCCTATATCACGGGGACGGTGGCGCAGAAGAAACTTGCTTCGTTGGTGCAACTGCTCGACAAACAGCCTCACATCCGTGCCAGCATCGACAAGTATGAACGCTCTTACCTGGGCGCCAGGGTTGAAATTCTGCTGCAGCCAGAGCCGGCCACGGATGCAGATGCGGCCTGGCGTGTCGTCGCCAGCCTCAAATACGGTGTGGCGTCGCTCAATGCCCAGGCAATTCTGCAGTTGCCCCCACAATTACAGCAGGATCTGCATGTGCGTGCTGCACTGCAGAATCGTCCTCCTGTCAGTGTGCGCGCCGCGGCGAGTTTGCTGGGGGTCGACATGTTCCTGCGTTCCGCGCCCGTTACTTACAGTAAAGAGGGAGTAACCGCGGCTATTGCCCCAGTGGAGTTGCGCCTGGACGCGCCCGTGACCATGGATGCCGTCGGGGCGCAGGTGCAGTGGAACGGACTGACGATGAAAAGCGGCGGTGAGGAATTCCTGATCAGTAAGTTCCAGTTGCAGCAGAATTCCCGGAAGCTTACTTCGCACCTCTGGGTGGGCGATCTTGTTTTGGCGCTGGAGAATTTTGAGTGGCGATCGCCGGGCACTGACTTGCGCAGTTCAGGAATGGAAATCCGTTCGACAACGCAAAAAACCCGAGGCTCGCGCTTGAAGTCTGAGTTGCTAGTTGCCACCAACACGCTCGTTCTGGATGACAAAACCTTTCACGATCAACGGTTGAAGCTGGAAGTGGAGGGGCTTGCGATCGATGAGCTGGAAAATCTGATTGTTGCCGTTGAGCGGCGTGATGCGGCCATGGCAAAGGTGACCACCGAACGCCCGGATCGTGAGCAGATGAAACAGCAGGAGAAACTGACAAAAGCCGTTGCCAATGCGGGTTCGGCCTTCTTACGCAAAGGGCTAAGCATAGCGGTGCCTGAAATGCAGTCGACAACACCATTTGGACCGCTGGCGGGGCAGGGCAGTCTTGTGCAGCCGGCCATGGAAGAGGCTGACAAGGCGCCGCTGCTAACACGAACCCAAGGAACCATGAGTTTTAGCATGCCATTGCAGTTGTTAATGTTGTTGCCACACGGTGAAGAGCAGGTGGCCGCATTGATTGAGCAGAATTTGATGGTGCAGGAGGGGGAGTACCTCAAGGCCGAGGCAACGCTGGGTGACAGTATGATAGTGCTCAATGGTCAGCAGATTCCGGTGCCACCACTGTTGTAGTGCAAATGGAGAGGCTGAGTAACGGGTGTGGTGATGAGCGGTAACAAGGATGCAGGCAGGGTGTTACGGGTACGGTGATTCCGCGCCAGGGTCCAGTCCGGGTTATGGTTCAATCCGGATTTATGGTTCAACCTGCGCCGTAGCGGTATGCAGTCGCTTGAGTTCCCGTGTGCGTGCTTCACTTTGTGCAATCGCCTGATTCATTTGTTCATTATAAAGATCAAGCCAGGTGCGCGAGCCTGGCACCATGCGCGCGAGATCATACATGCCGGTCTTCAGGCTCTTGAGAAACTCCTGAATGCTGGCCTCCTGTTGCAGCATCACCTTTTGAAAGCCTGGTGCACTGCTGTTGGCCGCGGCCGTTTTGAGCTTTGCCTGTTCTCTTTGCAGTGTTTCGTTGCTCGCCTGTTGCAGGCTGATTTGCTGTTTTAAGGCAATCACTTCCTGTTGAAGGGCGATGAACGCTTTGGGGTCAACGCGCACCTCATCTTCGCGCATGCTGGTAACTATGGTGGTGGTAAGCGCCACCGAAATGCTGATGATGAGTAATAGCGCCAAACCAATCAGCACGAACTTGTTGGTGGTGACGGTTCTTTCCAGCAACGTCAATCTTTGCTCTTCAGAAAGCGATTCATGTTGCTCGGCATTCTGTTTGTTGGGCATACAGTGTTCCTCGGGCAGCGGACAGACCTCCGCCAGTTACTCGTCACAAGCGTCGAACTACCTATAGTATGTAGTGGTTGGCTAGAGATTAGTCAATACTAAAACTGCCTGAAAATAAACAGGTAACGGCAGCTTGCTAGAGTGAAGTGTCAGGTGTGGTTGTGGTGATGAAGAGGAAGTGGCAACCAGTCGCGTAGCAGGGTAATGCTAACGATGCAGTGTCTGGCCGATGCCTCTGGGGTCAGAGGCGCCATCCAGCTGTCGGCGTTTTTTGTCCCAGATAATCAGTTGCATGTTGCCGTAGCGGCGCTCCGTGTTTTTCAGTGTGTGCCCCATGCGCTCAAGGTGAGCGGCGGTTTGTGCATCCATGGCTTGTGGCTCGTACTCAATCTGGTCGGGCAGGTACTGGTGATGAAATCGAGGTGCGGCAACAATTTCCTGGGCTGACTTGCCATCAATGGCATCCAGTAGCCCCAAAAACACCATGGAGATAATTCGGCTTCCACCGGGCGTGCCAATAATGATGAGTTTTTCGTCACTTTCTGCAATCGTGGGTGTCATGCTCGAAAGTGGGCGCTTTCCAGCGGCAATAGCATTCGCCTTGCCTCCAATCAGACCGTATGCATTGGGATGACCTGGAGCCATGGAGAAGTCATCCATTTCATTATTCAGCAGCACGCCGGTAGTGGCAGAGGTGAAGCCCGAGCCGAAGGGCAGGTTAATGCTGAAGGTGGCAGACACCCGATTGCCTTGCTTGTCCAGAATGGATATGTGCGTGGTGTGCTGTGACGTATTGGCGCTTGCCGGCTGAGCGACTCGTGTGTGTTTCTGTGGGTCTATCTGTAGGCTCTGGTCGCGCAAATACAGCTCATCGGTCAGTTGTTGCTGGGGGACCGGGAAAAAATCCGGATCACCCAGCCAGTTTGCCCGGTCACGGTACGCATACGCCATGATTTCGCTAAGTACGTGCAGGCGGGCGTGTTCTGCCGACAGGTCGGTTTGTGGCAAATGCCTAAGCATACGCAGCATCTGCAGCAAGGCCAGCCCGCCGGAGGAAGGTGGGGGGGCGCTCCAGATCCGGTATCCCAGATATTCAAATTCGATAGGCTGGCGCTCAATCACCCGGTAGTCACGCAAGTCTGCCTCTGACCAGATGCCACCGGCACGGTTAACCTCATCAACCAGATTTTGTGCTATGGCGCCTTCATAAAAGCCGGCCCGGCCTTTGCGTGCCAGGGTGAATAGTGTATCCGCCAGCATGGGTTGCTGGATCAGTGCGCCGGCCCCTGGAATCTCATCGTTGTCGAGAAAAATCTGCCGTGACCCGGGCGAGGCCAGGAGTGCATCCTTTCGAATGGCCGCCATTTTGCGGTACACCGCATCGACCCGAAACCCTCTTTGGGCCAGCAGTATGGCGTCTCGCAGATTTGCCGCCAGTGGCCGCAGAGCGAAATTTTCGTTGATATGGGCAAAGGCGGCAGGCTGACCCGGAATCGCCGCCGCCAGCGGGCCGTTACGGGAGGATTTGTTGGGGTCGGGGTTGCCATGAGCATCAATATACATGTCGTGGGTGGCCGCTAAGGGCGCACGTTCACGAGCATCAATGACCAGCGTGTGGCCGGAATGTTTTTGAAGTAACCAGAAACCGCCGCCCCCAAGGCCCGCACTGTAGGGTTCGACAACCGACAGCACCGCAGCGGCGGCAATGGCGGCATCAAAGGCATTTCCACCTTCGTCCATGGCACGCAGGGCGGCCTGGGTTGCCAGGGGATGCGCGGTTGCTGCCATGCCTTCGCCGGGTTGAAGGCGGGTTGCACAGCCAGCAAGGTAGAAGCAAAAAAGCACCAGGGGAACGGCCTGCCACCGGTGCCTCAGGGCTCGAAATGCGGGAGAAAGGAATCTTCTCCAAAGGGGGGTTCTATCCTTGCCCCTGGTCATGCCTTTACCTACTTGGCTTGAAGTTGGTGGTATTTTTTCAACAACTCTTCTTCGGTTTCCACATTCGCCGGATCGACCGGAATGCAATCGACCGGGCAAACCAGCTGACACTGGGGTTCATCATAGTGCCCTACGCATTCCGTGCATTTTTTGGGATCAATGACATAGATTTCCTCACCGGGCGAGATGGCTTCATTAGGGCACTCGGGCTCGCACACATCGCAGTTGATACAATCGTCAGTAATGATTAATGCCATTAAGATTACCTCTGTTACTGCTGGCTGAAGTTACGGATTTCATGAGTATTGTCGGGTGTCATCCGGGAGCCTTGCTCAACCGGGTGTCTTGTTACCAAATTGCGCCTTGAGCGCTGCGTCAACGGCCGGATGAACAAACGCCTGTACATTGCCTTTGAGTGCCGAAATTTCCCGGATCAGTGTGGAGGATATATAAGACAAGTGATTGGCCGGAGTCAGAAACAGGCTTTCTACACCCGGTGCGAGGTGTCGATTCATATCGGCCAGCTGGAGCTCGTACTCAAAATCTGATACAGCCCTTAATCCGCGTAAAATGATATTGGCCTGGCGTTCGTTAACGAATTCTGCCAGCAGGTTATCAAAGCCAACCACCTCGATATTCGGCAGGTGCGCCAGCACCGTTTGTGCAAGTTCAACGCGTTGCTCCAGCGGCAGCAGAGGCTTCTTTTTGGGACTGGCCGCCACGGCGAGAATAATCTTGTCAAACATGCGTGCAGCTCGCTCAACAAGATCAGTATGACCATTGGTAATGGGGTCAAACGTGCCTGGATAAACAACAATATTCATTGACTCAACCGAGAGTGATTTGATCGGGGCGAATCTTAACCAAATTGATTCCTGGGCACAAACCAAGATACTACAATTTTCGCCGGCTGTCAGAGGGTCGGTAAGTCGGTTTCATCAGGGGGGCTTATGTCAGTACAGGGTCATCAGCGACGCGGTTTGGTGTTCGACGTTTGGATGGACGCTGGTTCGCAAAACAGGCCGCCAGATCTGTACTGCCCTTCGATGACTCAAAATTCCTGCGATTGTTCTGCTTTTAGTCGGTAGCAGTGTGAGTTACTCGATCAGGATTTCGTCACTTTCATTGCCAGTGACCGGGATGTTTGATTGTTGCGAGGAGAAAGAAGCGCCAGACGTAGAGATAATTCCAATAGCCAGTTGAGCCGCTTTAATCATGCTTGTCCTCACAAATAATGAAGAGAGTGGTGAGCGATCGAACTGCCGGTTTGTTCGGAAGTGCATATCGACTCAGGCTCATTCTCCACAAATCTTTGTCTGATTGATGTGTCGAGACTCACGTTTTTCAGTGTTACAGAGAGTCACAAGTGAACAGACCGGCGCCTTGGTAATGGCCGGCCTGTGTGCCTGGGTGGTGCGTCAGCGAATGAACAGGGAGTAGATCAGCTTGTGCAGTGCACCGCCGTGGGGAGGATAAACCACTTTGCCGCTATTGATGCGTTGCTTGGCAAACACGCCCTTGGCGTTGGAGAAGGTGCGAAAGCCCTCTTCACCGTGATAGTGCCCCATTCCTGAGGTGCCTACGCCGCCAAACGGCATGTCATCCTGCGCCACATGCATCAGTGTGTCATTGATGCACACACCGCCGGCATGGGTGTGGTCCAGAACATATTGCTGGGCATTCTTGTCGTAACCAAAATAATACAGGGCCAGAGGGCTGGGGCGGCTATTGATGTAGTCCAGGGCTTCATCGAGCTGGGCGTAGGGAATGACCAGAAGAATCGGGCCAAAAATTTCCTCTTGCATTACCTGCATCTTGTCATTGACGTCGAGGATCAGATGTACCGGCATTTTGCGCGTGTTTTGCGAAAAATCCTCGCCGGCCGGGTTGACTTCAATGACGGTGGCGCCTTTCTTGCGGGCGTCCTCAATGTAATTCAGCAGGCGTTTGCGCTGGCGTTCATCAATCACGCTGGTGAAGTCATTGTTGTGTTTAAGGCTGGGGTACATGCGGCTGAAATTCACCTTAAAGGCATCAACGAACTCCTGGACCCGGTCTGCCGGACAGAGTACGTAATCAGGCGCTACGCAGGTTTGGCCTGCATTGAACGCCTTGCCGAAGGCCAGGCGCTCGGCTGCGTCGTTGATGGGGACATCGGCCGAGATGATGGCGGGTGACTTGCCGCCCAGTTCCAGCGTGACCGGGGTGAGGTTTTCTGCGGCGGCGCGCATGACATGGCGCCCCACGGCGGTTGACCCGGTAAACAGCAGGTGCCCCCAGGGCTTTTTGGAAAACTCGATGCCCACATCGGCGTCGCCAGTAATGACGCAAACCAGGTTCTCGGGAAAAATGTCGGCAATGATCTGGCGAAACAATTCAGAGGTTTTGGGCGTATACTCCGACATTTTTATCATTACGCGGTTGCCAGCCGCCAATGCGCCGGTAAGCGGGCCAACCGCCAGAAATACCGGGTAATTCCATGGCACAATAATGCCCACAACCCCCAGCGGTTGATAATGGACCTTGTTTGATGCGGGCTGAAACAGAAGGCTGACATGGCGCCTGGAGGGCTCCATCCAGCGGGGAAGATTTTTCAGGGCATAATTAATGCCCTGCACAGCTGGCATGATTTCTGCGAGCAGGGTTTCATCCGGCGAGCGATTGCTGAAGTCGGTATTGATGGCATCGAGCAAACGATCCTGATTTTGCAGCAGCGCCTTCTTCAATTGCTTGAGATGATCCTTGCGCTGTTCGATGGATGGCATCGGGTTCTGCCCAAAGGCCTTCTTTTGTTCGTTAAAGACGCGATTGAGATGTTGAATGTGCTTCTTGCTTTCGGTCAGTTGAACAACATCGGCTGTCATGGAGGAGCTCCTGGGGGTTGCTGAGAGAATCGCTGTGCAGTGTCTATCCCGTATCAGGAGACAGTGCTAATGCGGCGTCTGGGATTGTGCTTTTATTATTAGAGTATATACTCTAATCAGTCAAGCATTGTGTTGAGCTTATTTCGCCCGCCTGACGGTGTCAGGTGCGGCTAATCGAAGGGAATTAGAGCTGTATCTAAATGAAAACAAGAGAAAAAATAATTCTGGCAAGCCTGGATCTGTTTAATGAGCAGGGTGAGCGAAATGTTACTACCAATCATATTGCGGCCAGTCTTGGCATGTCTCCGGGTAATTTGTATTACCACTTTCGCAATAAGACCGACATCATTTACGAAATCTTTTTGCAGTATGAATTGCTGGTAGATCACTATCTGCAATTGCCCAAAAGACGCAGTTTGTTATTGGACGATTTGGTGTTTTATCTGGAGTCGGTGTTTGACGGCTTGTGGAGTTATCGTTTCTTTCACCGGGATCTCGAATTTCTTCTGGATTGTGACGAGCGGCTGCGTCGCGATTACCGCGCCTTTACCTTGCGTTGTCTGGATGTGATTCACGCCATTCTTTCGCGTCTCAAAGACAGCGGAATTCTGATTGATATGGGAGAGGAGCATCGCCGGGCGATGGCCTTGAATGTCTGGTTGATTGTCACCAACTGGATGGCCTTTCTCAAAACGGCCCATGCCGGCGAAGAAAACAACGCGATACGCAAAGAAATGCTCAAACAGGGCATTTACCAGGTTTTCTGTCTGACACTGCCATACCTCACCGAGGGTTACCTGGATACGGTGCTGGCGATCAGCCAGAAATACAAGCCTGCTCCTGTGTTGCCAGCGGTGGTGTGATGGCGTCTGCCGGATTCTGGTGTCGTCCGGCTTCTGAGGTCTTGCAGGTGCGTTATTGTTTGTTGTGCTCGGGCGCACCGGGTGATGCGGACGACGGGGCCTTCTCTTGCGACGTTTCTCTAACGCATTCTGGCATCAGCCAGCGGTTGAGAATTTCTTGCGTTACCTCTATTCCGGTTTTGGCTGTGCTGGAAAAAGGGATTACCCCGCGAATACAACGGTAGTTTCGCAGCTGTTCTGTAATTTTTTGGGTCGTTGTTTTGGCGGCACCGTAACTCAGTTTGTCTGCCTTGGTAAGCAGTATCAGGGTGGCCAGGCTGCGGTTCTCTGCCCATTCCAGCATCATCTGATCAAACTCCTTCAGGGGGGTGCGAATATCCATGACCAGAACCAGGCCCGCAAGCGACAGGCGTGAATTGAGATAGTCGGCCAGATGGCGTTGCCATTCCTGAAGCGTACTGCGCGATACTTTGGCAAAGCCGTATCCGGGCAGGTCGACCAGTCGTCGTTCGGGCTGGTTGAGCGAAAAGAAGTTGATAAGCTGGGTGCGCCCGGGTGTTTTGCTGGTGCGCGCCAGTTTCTTGTTGTTGGTGATGGCGTTAAGGGCAGAAGATTTGCCGGCGTTGGAGCGCCCCGCGAACGCCACTTCGAAGCCATTATCTTGGGGGCAGTCGGATGTTTTGGCGGCACTTTTAAGAAATCTTGCGCTGTTGAATGAAAGTGATGTGCTTGCTGTGCTGCTCAAAATAGCTAACCTCTGTTCTGTTGTTACTGTACTTTGGGGGTAGGCTTGTGGGTATAGGGCGGCTTTGCGGGCTTTTATCGATCAGGTCGTGGTGTATAATACCGCATCTTTGCGTTACCGTCTGGCCCGATAGTCTTGCCTTGGGCGGTCAGTGATCATTTGCGAAGCGCTGTGAGCGGCTTGGTATCGCTTGGTATCGCTTGGTTTGCTTGACTGTACTTTGCCCTGTGTTGAGGTGATGTCGTCCCCGACAGGATCAAGGCTTGTGATTCATAATCCTTTGCGTGTAGAGAGTGTTGCTTAAAATGAGAAAAGTTATTGCAGGTCTGGTAGTGGCCATGGGGTTGGCTGGCAGTGTGCAGGCGGCGGGAGATGTTGTCGCGGGTCAGCAGGCGGCCATGGTTTGTGGTGGCTGTCATGGGGCCGACGGTAACAGTATGGTGCCGAACTTTCCAAGTCTCGCCGGGCAGGGTGAAAAATATCTTTTGAAGCAGATGAATGATATCAAAAACGGCCAGCGTGCTGTGCCTGAAATGACGGGTATGCTTGACGCCCTGTCGGCAGCCGATATGGCGAACGTGGCTGCATTTTTTGCGGCCCAGAAGATAGGCGTTGGTCAGACATCGGCCGGCCTGCTTGAGTCTGGACAAAAGCTTTACCGTGCCGGAAATATGGCTTCAGGCGTGTCGGCTTGCACGGCGTGCCACGGCCCGGCAGGTAAAGGCATAGAGCAGGCAGGGTTTCCGTCCTTGTCCGGGCAGCATGCCATGTATGTGGCTGCACAGCTTAAAAAGTTCAGAGCCGGTGAGCGGACCAATGACGGCGATTCCCGCATAATGCGTGATATTGCTTCAAAAATGACCGATGCTGAAATCGAAGCAGTAGCCAGTTATGTGAATGGTCTTCATTAGTAGTAGTCTGAACTCAAGCCCTTGTTACGATTTGATTACGTGCCCCTCTTTGGAGGGGTTTTTCGTTTCTGATCGCTGTCGTAGGGCGGTGATTGTGTTATAAGAATACAGATGCCATTAAGGCAACTTCTCCCAATAACTTAGATGGAACAGGCTGATGCGCAGAATGAGACTTTCGTTAATGGTTTTTGTGTTGAGTGTTTGGTCGGTGCTGGCGGCGGCCCAGGATACCTGGCGTGCAGGGGAGCACTATCAGGTGTTGCCCACCCCCATCACCACCCGTGATGAAAGCAAGATCGAAGTGGTTGAGATGTTCTGGTACGGGTGCCCTCATTGTTATGAGTTCAATCCGTTGGTCAAAGCGTGGGAAAAGACGCTGGCTGATGATGTGGATTTCTATCTGGTTCCGGGAACGCTCAGCAAGCGGTGGGAAGATCATGCGCGCGCCTTTTATGTGGCAGAGGCTCTGGGGGTGGGTGAAAAAATGCACCAGCCGCTGTTTGATGCCATCGTGCGTGATCGCAAGGCGCTCGCCGGGGAAAATGAGTTGGCCGGGTTCTTTGCCGCCAATGGGGTTGATGAGGCTGATTTTCGCAAGGCGTGGAAGTCTTTTGGGGTGAAGGCGCGACTGGATCAGGCAGACGCGAAAGCCAGAAACTATCGACTGACAGGTGTGCCGGCGATGATCGTCAATGGCAAGTACCGGATTGATGCAGGTGGTGCCGGTGGGCACGAAAACATGCTCAAGATCGCCGATTTCCTGATTGCACAAGAGCGCAACGGTGCAAAATAAAAACAGTTCGAAATAAAAATGCAGCGACGGGTGTGCGAATCACGACGGATTGGCGCTTATGTATGAGAAAGTGAAATCCAGGCTCAAGGGATTGGTTGCCAGTGCTGAGGGATCTCGGGTGAACTCGTCTGACCCGTCTGCGGGGCATGAATTTGAGCCGCATCGCCATATTCGGCTGTTGTCGTTCAATATTCAGGTGGGTATTTCGACATCTTCCTATCATCACTATCTGACCCGAAGCTGGCAGCATTTTCTGCCTCATCAGAAGCGCTTTGACAATCTGGACCGCATCGGTGGCTTGCTGCAGCAATATGATGTGGTTGCGCTGCAAGAGGTTGACGGGGGAAGTTTGCGTAGCGGCTTCGTCAATCAGGTGCAATACCTTGCCGAGGCGGCCGGATTTCCCTACTGGTATCAGCAGTTAAATCGTAATCTCGGCAAATTTGCGCAGCACAGTAATGGTTTGCTCAGCCGTTATCGCCCGCTCGATGTTGAGAGCTACCGTCTGCCGGGAATCATTCCTGGTCGTGGCGTTATCGTGGCGCGTTATGGTGATGCCCGGGACCCGTTGGTGCTGGTGATGATGCATCTGTCTTTGGGGCGATCTTCCCAGGTGCGGCAGTTATCCTTTGTGCGGGAGCTGATTCAGGGGTGGCGCCACGTAGTGTTGATGGGCGATATGAATACCCATGCGGAGCAGTTGCTGGAAAAAACCCCGCTGAAGGGGCTGGATCTGGTGCCGTTACCGGGCGTTGCGCATACCTTTCCGAGCTGGCGTCCGGGAAAGGCCCTGGATCATATGCTGGTCAGTCCTTCATTGACCGTGCGACGGGCCGGGGTGGTGCCCTATCCGGTCTCGGATCACTTGCCCATTGCGCTGGATGTGGCCCTGCCCCAGGGATATCTTGAGGGTTTTGGTTGTGTGCCCAAAGTGTAGGCGGGGTCGAAGCGAGAGGGGGCTCGGAAATAAAAAACCCGATGTGATATCGGGTTTTTTGGTTGGAAGCCGGCTTCGTCAAGACACAAAGCGTGGTAACGAAATCGTTACTTGATTTTGGCTTCTTTATACATCACGTGCTTGCGTACCACGGGATCGAATTTCTTGATCTCCATTTTTTCAGGCATGGTGCGCTTGTTCTTGTCGGTAGTGTAAAAGTGGCCAGTACCGGCGCTGGAAACGAGTTTGATTTTATCGCGCATGACAGGTACTCCTTAAATTTTTTCGCCACGGGCACGCAGGTCTGACAAAACCTGATCGATGCCCTTTTTGTCGATAATACGCATTGCCTTGGTCGAAATGCGCAGTTTCACGAAGCGTTTTTCGCTTTCAACCCAAAATCTGTGGGTTTGCAGGTTCGGAAGGAACCGGCGCTTGGTGTGGTTCATTGCGTGAGATACGTTGTTACCAGTAACAGGTCTTTTGCCTGTAACCTGACAAACTCGTGACATGTGTGTTGCCTCCAACCTTTATATTGGTAATCAGTGTGCTGATAACCAGATCTTGAACGACTCGCGTGCGAGCGGTATTAAATGAGCCCGACTTTATACCAGAATGTCTGGTGCAACGCAAAAAAAAGTACAGGCTGATACAGCGCCACGCACGCCACCTGGGTGGATTAGTGCAGGATAGCCTAGAGCAGCCCTTTCTTCGCAAATGACAGGGTGTTGGTGGGGCCGGTGATGATGTGATCCAGTACACGGACATCAATCAGCGCCAATGTTTGCTTGAGTTTTTGCGTGACATCCTTGTCGGCCTGGCTCGCTTCGACCAGCCCCGAAGGGTGATTGTGGGCAAAAATGACAGCGGCAGCATTGTGATAAAGGGCGCGACTGACGACTTCACGAGGGTAGACGCTGGCACTGTCGATGGTGCCGCGGAACAGTTCCTCGATGCGTAGCACGCGATGCTGATTGTCGAGAAAAATACAGCAAAAGACCTCGTAAGGCAGGCGCCCTATTTTGGCGCGCAAAAAACGTTCAACGCTGTCGGGGTTGCTAAGGTAATCGCTGCGTTCGACTTCTTCAAACAAATAGCGGCGCGCCATTTCGAGAATCGCCTGCAACTGGGCGTATTTGGCGCTCCCCAACCCGGGAGCGCTGCAAAAGGCCGTCTGGCTGGCGCTGAGCAAACCGTTGAGGTGTTCAAAGCGCGTGAGCAGGTCGCGTGCCAGATCCACGGCGGTTTTTCCCGGAATGCCGGTGCGCAGGAAAATCGCCAACAGTTCGGCATCGCTGAGACTCTGCGCGCCCTGCTTGAGGAGTTTTTCGCGCGGCCGTTCGTTGACGGGCCAATCGGTAATCGCCATCGGTTGTGATCCTTCATCCGTGAGGGTTTTGTGGGAGCTCGTCCTGAGCCCTGGCAAGCCTGCCATACTCGCGTGCCGGGCTCAATATTTTGCGCAACCTCTTGTGTGGCGAACAGATGAATTCGCCCGATAGGGGTGCTATGGTTGGATTTTTTTGTGGGGTGTATATGAGTGGCTGCAAGGTACTGATTGGAATCACCGGTGGAATTGCAGCGTACAAGACCGCACAACTGGTGCGATTGTTGCGCAAGGCAAACATCGAGGTACGGGTGGTAATGACCCAGGGTGGCAGTGCTTTCATCTCTGCGCTGACGCTGCAGGCGTTGTCGGGTAATCCGGTGCATCAATCATTGCTGGATGCCGATTCGGAGGCAGGCATGGGACATATCGAATTGGCAAAGTGGGCCGACTTGGTGGTGGTGGCACCGGCCACGGCGGATTTCATCGCCCGTTTTTGCCATGGTTTGGCTGACGACTTGCTGACGACCTTGTGCCTGGCGACGGAAGCTCCGGTGGCATTGGCGCCGGCCATGAATCAGGCCATGTGGCGCAATCCGCGGACGCAACGCAATCTGGATTCGTTGCGCGACGACATTCAGGCGGCCAAAGTGCTTGTATGGGGGCCGGATGCCGGGGCGCAAGCGTGCGGCGACGTGGGGCCTGGTCGTATGTTGGAGCCTGAGGATTTGTGCGCAAGGATACAGGCGTGGCTGGATCAGAATGGCTCGCCTGCTTCGGAACAAAAGCAGTTGAATCTGGCGGGCAGGCGGCTGGTTATCACCGCGGGGCCGACGAGGGAGGCGATCGATCCTGTGCGCTACATAAGCAACTACAGCTCGGGGAAGATGGGCTATGCCCTGGCGGCAGCGGCGGCGCAGGCGGGGGCCCGCGTGACGCTGATCAGCGGGCCTGTCGCTTTGACGTGCCCGGCGGGGGTTGATCGGGTTGAAGTGACAAGTGCGCTTGAAATGCATGATGCCACCCATGCGGCGATCGCAACGGAGTGTGATATTTTCATAGCAGCCGCAGCAGTGGCTGATTATCGACCCAGGCAGAGCGCCGACCAGAAAATGAAAAAGCAGGAAGGGCAGGGGCTGGTGATTGAGTTGGTGCAGAATCCTGACATAGTGGCAAGTGTTGCGGCTTCGAAGCGGGCACAACTGGTCGTTGGTTTTGCAGCAGAGACCACGAATGTCGAGCGGTATGCCGCCGACAAGTTGCAGCGCAAGGGGCTTGATATGGTGATTGCCAATGATGTGTCAAACCCTTCAATTGGCTTTAACAGTGATGAAAATGCGGTGACTGTCATAACCAAAGCGGATTGCACCTCCTTGCCTCGGCAAGAAAAATCGGTGTTGGCGCTGGCATTGCTTCAGTTCATGCAGGTCGCCCTGGACAAGAAGCAGGCCGGTGGCGCGGTTGTACCCATAACAGAGATTTGATAAGTGAAGCGGATGAAATGAAAACACTACAGGTAAAAGTGCTTGATAAACGTCTTGGAAATGAGATTCCTCTGCCAGAGTATGCCACCGATGGCTCGGCCGGGCTCGATTTGCGCGCCTGCGTCAGCGAGCCACTGCCGCTTGCGCCGGGTGAGGCGAGGCTGGTGCCGACCGGGCTGGCCATTCATCTGGCCGATCCCGGCTGGGCGGCGATGTTGTTGCCACGCTCCGGCTTGGGGCACAAAAACGGCATCGTGCTCGGTAATCTGGTAGGACTGATTGACTCCGATTATCAGGGCCAGCTGATGGTATCTTGCTGGAATCGAGGCAGCACCCCTTACGAAATACAGGTGGGAGAGCGCATTGCGCAAATGGTCCTGGTGCCGGTGATGCAGGCCAGGCTCGAAATGGTTGACGAGTTCACGCCCAGCGAGCGAGGCCAGGGCGGGTTCGGGTCTACCGGCAAACACTGACAGGTGTTCCAGTTTGGGGCATAAGGGCAGCTTAACTTCCTATTTTTTATCGTGATTCCGTGAATCTTGGGGAATACTGCCTATACTCAGATTCGTGCCGGAGTGCTCCGGTGACGAATCAGGCAGCGGAAACCGGATCATGTTTGGACGAAAAAAAGAAAAACCCGTAGACCCGTCAAACGTTACCCTTCGCAAGGAGGATAGCGCTTCGGTAAAAGAGCCGGCTGCCAATCCGCCGGCACCGGATGCTGCAAAGAAGAAAGAAACCCTCAAGTTTGTACGTGCATCAAGCGTGGGAATAACTATCGCTTTGGTGGCTGCACTGGCAGTGCTGCTGCAGGGCTTCCTGCAGTTTGCGTTGGTTGTAATGCCTCAGCAGGAGGTGGCCACCGCGGCCCGGGTTGAGCAGGTTTACAGCGTTGCGCTGGAGAATCTGAACCAGGAAATAGCGGCCTGGCAGCGCAAGACCTCGGCGCTGGCCGCGTTGCCTGGCACTTTCAATGCGGCCAATGATGAAAATTTCCGTGATGAATGGAGCAAGCAGTTGGGGCGCTTTTTTCCCGAGATGCGCCAGGTGGATGTGTATCACGTGAATGAGCTGCTCTCCGGGAAATACAATGCCGCCCTGAACAGCCTGAGTTTCGCCAGTCAGGATTTGCTGCGGCGCGTGGCCAAGGGCGAGAGCGGTCCGGCAGAGGCGTTTCTGAAAGAGGGTCGCTGGTATATCCAGTTTGCAGCACCGGTTTTTCCGGTGGCCGTCAGTGGCGTTCAGCCGGAACTGATAGGCGTGATGCTGGTGGTGTTGGACAGTGATCTGCTGGCAAATTATGTGCAGCGCCAGGCTCAGCACATGCCGGGCCAGTGGGCCATTCGCCAGGCAATTGGCGGCGTGCAGGTTGTTGCAGGTGCTGAAGGCACGGGTGCGGAGATAGTGCGAAATACCCTCGTACCACACTGGCAGCTGGCATTTTGGCCAGTTGAGCAAGCGTATCGCACGCAAGCACCGGTTGAATTGTATTGGGCGCTGGTGCTGGTGTTGGCGGCGGTTGCGGCCGGGTTTACGCTTTTGCCGTTGATTCGGTTGCAAAAGCGTTTGCGCCAGGAGTCCATACTGGTCAGCGGCTTTTTGCAACAGACGTTGTACGGCGACAAAAAGAAAATGCCCGCCATTACGGTGGACGTTCTCAATACCCTGATGGTGACCTTGCAGCGGGTCATTCAGATCTATGCCACAAGCAACGAAAATGCGCGCCGTGAGGCGCTCAAGAATTCGCCCGAGCGTTCGACTGCAAGTGATGTCGATACCAGCACCAGTACCCGATCTGCAGGGGACAGCAAAGAGGCGGTGCAGACAGGTGTTGATGACAGCGAAGCCTTGTTTTCGAGTGCCGATCCGCTGGATATTGACGACATTTTCGATGATCAGGATGACGCTGGTGCAACAGGAACGCACCAGAATGTGAGTCAGGCAACGGGAGATGATTTGCCGGATTTGGGCGAGCTGGAAGAGATTGCTCCGCTGTCTGTGCCGATTTCGCGCACCATTTTTCGTGCCTATGATATTCGCGGTATTGTCGGGCAGACCGTGACTCCGGCGGTTGCTACCCAGATTGGTCTGGCTTTCGGATCAGAAGCTCAGATCAAGGGTGTGACACGGGTTTGTGTCGGCTACGATGGGCGCCTGTCGAGTCCGCAGCTGGCGGAAGCGCTGATGGAAGGGCTGGTGTCCAGCGGCTGCCATGTGCTGAATCTTGGCGCTGTGCCTACGCCTGTTCTCTATTTTGCCACGCACCTCAAAGAGACGGGTACAGGGGTAATGGTAACGGGCAGTCATAACCCGGCCAATTACAATGGCTTCAAGATGATGATCGCGGGTGAAACCTTGGCGAATGAGGCCATCCAGAAACTTTACCAGCGCATTGACCACCAGAATTTTTCCAAAGGCAGGGGCAGCATCGAAGATATCGATGTTCGGGATAACTATTTCTCGACCATTACCGGTGACCTTGCGGTGGCCTCACCGCTGAAGGTGGTGGTGGATGCCGGTAACGGCATTGCCGGTGCCTGGGCGCCTCGCCTGATTGAGGATCTCGGTTGTGAGGTGATTCCTTTGTATTGCGATGTGGATGGGAACTTTCCCAATCATCATCCGGACCCGGGGCAGCCAGAGAATCTGCAGGCCTTGATCGAGACGGTCCGGCGTGAAGAGGCGGAGCTGGGAATTGCCTTTGATGGCGACGGCGATCGCATTGGTGTGGTGACCAACAAAGGAAAGATCATTTGGCCGGATCGGTTGTTGATGTTGTTTGCCAAGGATGTTGTGGCACGCAACCCCGGCTCGGATGTGATTTATGACGTTAAGTGTACAAGACGCCTTAATGCCTTGATCAGCAGTTATGGCGGGCGCCCCGTCATGTGGAAAACCGGCCACTCCCTGATGAAAGCAAAAATGCAGGAAACCGGCGCCTTGCTGGGCGGGGAAATGAGTGGTCACATTTTCTTCAAGGAGCGCTGGTTCGGCTTTGATGATGCCATATACAGTGCAGCCCGGCTGCTGGAGATACTCGGGGTCGATGAGCGTAGCTCGGACGAGGTTTTTGCTTCCTTCCCTGAAGACATAAGCACGCCGGAAATCGACTTGCCGGTTGCCGAGGAGGCCAAGTTTGCACTGGTTGAAAAGCTGATTGCCAAAGGCGATTTTGCGGAGGGTGTGCCTTCGATGATCGACGGCATACGGGTGGACTTTGCCGAAGGTTGGGGGTTGTGTCGTGCCTCCAATACAACACCGGCGCTGGTATTGCGTTTTGAGGCCACCTCGGAAGAGGCGCTGGAACGCATCAAGCAACTATTTCGCGATCAGTTGCTGGCGGTGGAGCCCGGGTTGACGTTGAATTTTTAAGGGCGCTGAAAAAACCTCACCAAGACGATAGAATGCGTCGGCGGCGGACACTGCCTCGGTGTTCGCCGTAACAAGCACTTCCTTCGAACTCTTAATGACAAACGAGCTGACCCTATGACTCTCAATCGTGAATCTGCCATGCAGGTAGCTTCAGTATTAAGCAAGGCACTTCCTTATATCCAGCGTTTTTCCGGTACCACCATTGTGGTGAAGTTTGGCGGCAATGCGATGGAAGGCGAGGAACTCAAGAGCAGTTTTGCGCGTGACATGGTGCTGATGAAGCTGGTAGGAATCAACCCGATCGTGGTGCACGGTGGCGGGCCACAAATCGGCGATCTGCTCAAGCAGTTGAATATCGAGAGTCATTTTGTCGATGGCATGCGTGTGACCGACAGCCGCACCATGAACGTGGTAGAGATGGTGTTGGGTGGGCAGGTCAACAAGGAAATAGTGGCGCTGATCAATCGCCACGGTGGCAAGGCCGTGGGCCTGACCGGTAAGGATGCCAGCCTGATCAAGGCGGTCAAACTCAAGGTGATGAGTTCATCGCCCGAGATGAAGAAATCAGAAATTATCGACATAGGTCATGTGGGTGAAGTGAGTGAAATCAACACCGATATTATTGATTTGCTGACGGCCAGCGATGTGATCCCGGTGATTGCCCCGATAGGCGTGGGTGAAAACGGTGAGTCGTACAATATCAATGCCGATCTTGTGGCCGGCAAGGTGGCTGAGGCCGTGAAGGCGGAGAAGTTGCTGCTGCTGACCAATATTGCCGGCTTGCAGGACAAGAATGGCAAGGTGCTCACGGGGCTGACCACAACGCAGGTGGACGCACTGATTGCCGATGGCACCATTTACGGCGGGATGTTGCCGAAGATCAGTTGTGCGCTGAGCGCGGTCAACAACGGCGTGACCAGCGCCCACATTATCGATGGCCGGGTTGCACATGCCACCTTGCTCGAAATATTTACCGACGAAGGCGTAGGCACCCTCATCACCAATTGCCGCGGCGCATTCTAGTCTGTCAGTTATAGCTGAAGGTGGTTGTCGGGTAGTGCATCTCCCGCTTCCGGGTCGCTTACGACCCGGTTTCGGCCAAGGTTCTTGGCTTTATACAGGCATTGATCGGCGCGCCGAATGAAACTTTCGGCGCTGTCATCGGCGAGAAAGCGGGTCAGGCCGATAGATACCGTAATAGTACCGAGGGTAATGTTCTCGACGCTGTCCGACAGCCGCTGTACCGCAATGCGTTCACGAATCTGTTCAGCCAGTTTGGCGGCATTTGTGATCTCTGTTTCAGGCAGAATGATTGCAAACTCCTCGCCGCCATAGCGGGCCACCGTGTCTTTGCCTTTGACGTTTTTTTGCAGTGCCGTGGCCACGAACCGCAGAACCTTGTCGCCAATCGGGTGACCAAAGGTATCGTTGAATTTCTTGAAGTGATCGATATCTACAAGCACAAGGCATAGGGGGGTACCAAGCTCCCGGGCCTTGACTATCGCCCGGTCGAGATTGATGTCAAAGGCGCGGCGATTGGCCGCGCGGGTCAGGGCATCGGTACTGGCCTCTTCGTTCAGTCGCTCCACTTCTTCCCGCAGCTGGGTGATTTCCTGGGCCATGCTGTCGAGGCTGGCCTGAAGCGTCAGCGTCGATTGCTCCCGCTTGCGGGTATCTTCGAGCAAGGCCGCAATAAGCGCTTTAATGTCTTCAATTTCGGTGCTCTCGCGCATCCGTGCGGCGAAGCTTTCCAGCGACTGTGCGTACGTGTTCAGGTGGCCGCCTTCGCTGGAAAGCTGGGCCAGCAAGTTGTGAATCACATTGCGCACTTCCTGGCGCAGGGCATGAACGGCGGCTTGTTGCTGATTGAGAATGAACCGGTTGTAGAGGTTCTGATTGGTGATGTCGTCGAAGTCCTGTGTGGTTGCCGTGAGTTCGTTGATCGTTTTGACAAGGGCCTTATTGTTGCCCGCAATGTACTCATACCAGACAGCGTAATTGTTCGGCGTTGCGGGTATTGAACGCTTGGTCATTTCTGGTAGCGCAAGCTTGAGGTAGTAAACTGCCTGGTCTATATCTCTCTTTACGGTCATGACATTGGCATCCTTTCGAGTAAAGCAAAAAATCTCGGCGCACCCTGATTAGAGTGTAAACTACTGGCGAAAATTTATAACGATAATGCCATTATTGTATTGGATTTGTGTCTTTTGTAACCAGCGATCCGGGTGGAGCGGTCAATCTTATGAAAAAGCTGTTGCTGATGGGGGTGCTGCTGACCATTACTGCGTACGCGACTTTCAAAGTGTGGGTGTGGTATCAGGCGGATCAGTTGTTAAAGGGCTGGAAGCAAACTTATGCTGCCGACATGGCGTTATCCTATCGCTGGATTTATTCCTCGCTGGAGGGCGAAATAGGTGTTACCGGCGTTACGCTTACCCCTTTCGGATTGAAGGAATCGTTCGAAATAGGCGATGTAAAACTGAAATTTGCCAACGTGTTTGATCTCATCAGTCTGGATCGTTTGGCCGCCGGGACCTTCCCGGAACAGTTGCGGCTGATCATTTCCAATGCCTCATTGCGGGTGCGGGATGTAACTTTTGCCGATGTTGGCCAGATTGGGACTGGCGACCGCAGGTTTGACTTTCTGGCGTTGCCTCAATGTGGCACATTGAACCGTTTCGGCGGTATCCAGTTACAGTCCCTGGGGTTGAATGCGTTGACCTCCCGAATCGAGATCGGTTACCGACGCCGGCCCTTGGCCGACAACCTGGTGCTGGATGCTGTCTGGAATGTCGATGATGTGGCGAGCATCAGCGTGGAGGCCGAGCTTGATCTGCCTTCGATGGGGTGGTCCTGGCCTGCCTTGGTGCAACTGCTGAACAAACCACAGAAGGCCGCCATCTCCCTTCACGACCGAGGGCTGACCCGTCGCCTGGCGCTGGTGTGTGGCGAACGCACCGGGTTCAAACGGCCCGAGCTGGCCATGTTGATCAGTGATGGCTGGCTGGGGCAGTTGCGCTCCATCGGTATTGATATGGCGCCAGGGTGGCAGCAACTGCTGGGCGGCTTTATCGCCGAGGGCGGCGTGATGAGCCTGGTGTTTACGCCTGCCGTGGCCTTTAACCGCCTGCAATGGCAGGAACGCCTTGCGGACCAGTTATTGACCGACATGGGGATGCAGGTACACCTCAACGGCAAGCGTATGAGCAATCTGGGCTGGAAGTTTGATGCTGCCAGTTACGCCTTGCTGTGGAACAAAACGCCAGAGCCGGTGGCGGCAAAACCGGTAGCGGTCAAAAAGGCGCCGGCCCCCCGTTGGCGTGACGCCCAGCTTACCCAGCTGGCGACGCTGGTGGGCCAGGCGGTAAGAATCGTGCTCGTTAACGGCCGGTCGCTCGAAGGCACACTTTCGAATGTGTCTGAATTTAGTCTCGAAGTTTCGCAGCAGCTCAGTAGTGGTCAGGTCGCGTACCCCTTGCGCAAGGAAGAGGTGGCGATTCTTGAGGTGTGGCAATAACCGGCACGGCGCCGTAACCAGGAGATGCCTGTGGCACCTAGAGGGATTCCCGATTTTCCGGGGTTGTTGTCTGAGTTAATCGCTCAGCCTTCCATGAGCAGTGCCGCTTCTGCCTGGAATGTCAGCAATGCCGGTGTGATTCACAAGCTGGCCGACTGGCTGGGTGCGCTTGGCTTTGCGATAGAAATAGTTACCGTCAGTCGCAATCCTGACAAGTTGAACCTGATTGCCACCTTTGGCAAGGGTGCCGGCGGACTGGTGCTGTCGGGGCATACCGACACGGTTCCCTACGACGAAACCCGCTGGCAGTCAGATCCCTTCACCCTGACCGAAGCGACGGGGCGCTGGTATGGCCTTGGCACCTGTGACATGAAAGGCTTTTTCGCCGTTGTCATTCAGGCTATTCGCGAACTGCAGCTGACGCAGCTCTGTCAGCCCTTGATAGTGCTAGCCACGGCCGATGAAGAAACCTCAATGGCGGGCGCCAAGGCGTTGGTGCATGCAGGTAAACCCCGGGCACGTTATGCCGTGATCGGTGAGCCGACCGGGCTGGTGCCGGTGCATGCGCACAAGGGGGTGATGATGGAACGTATTCGCTTGCAGGGCGCTTCCGGGCACTCGTCTAATCCCAAACTCGGGCACAGCGCCCTGGAGTGCATGCTGGATGTCATGACCGAGCTTCGGGCGTTTCGGACCGAGTTACAGCAGGTGCATAATGCGTTGTTCACGGTGCCCGAGCCGACCTTGAATTTTGGTCGTATCGCTGGCGGCGATAACCCGAACCGGATTTGCGCCAGCTGTGAACTGGAGTTTGACTTGCGCCCGCTGCCGGGCATGAGCCTTGACACCCTTCGCTCTGATATGGAGGCGCGCCTTGCGCCCATCGCGAATCGTCACCAGGTTGGCATGCAGTTCGAACGCCTGTTCGACGGTGTGCCAGCTTTTTCCAATACAATGGCTGAGGGTCTGGCGGCGCTGTGTACGGAACTCACGGGCCATGCCCCGTCCGCCGTCGCCTTTGCGACCGAAGCGCCCTATCTGCAGCAGCTGGGCATGGATGTGCTGGTGATGGGGCCGGGTTCCATTAATCAGGCGCATCAGCCCAACGAGTTCCTGGCGCAGGATCAGGCCGCTGCGGGAATCCGCGTCATCAAGACGCTGATCGGCCGACTTTGTCTGCAGTAGGTCGGCAAGGCAGTGAATGCGTCTTTTCTCAGGGTATTGAATCGCACGGTAGCCACATGACCAGTCTTTCTGAAAACGCGTGGGTGGAATGGTTTCGCCACTCCTCACCCTACATCAACGCCCACCGTCGGCGCACCATGGTGCTGACATTGGGGGGAGAAGCCTTTGAAGACGGCAATTTCATGAACATCATTCATGATATTGCCTTGCTCAGCAGTCTGGGTGTGAGGGTGGTGGTGGCGTTCGGTGCACGGCCCCAGATCGAGGCCCGCCTGCGGGACGCCGGCATTAACAGCCGTTTTCATGGCGGGCGGCGAGTCACCTTGCCTGCCATGATGGATGCCGTGCTCGAAGCCAGCGGTCGACTGCGCGCCCTGCTTGAGGCCAGGCTCTCCATGGGGATGGTGAATTCACCGATGCATGGCGCCAGAATTCGGGCCGCCAGCGGCAACTTCGTCATTGCCCAGCCGGTGGGTGTGCTGGATGGCGTCGACTTGTGCCAGACCGGCCAGGTTCGGCGCATTGATATTGAAGCCATCAATGAGCGTCTGGATGCGGGCGCCGTGGTGTTGCTGCCGGCGATCGGCTACTCGATTACGGGCGATGCCTTTAATCTGAGTTACGAAGATGTGGGAGCGGCCGCCGCCGCGGCTTTGCAGGCCGAAAAGCTGATACTCTTTGGGCCGCAGCCGGGCTTGATTACCCATGACGGGGTACTGTTGCGGGATCTGAGCATTCAGGAGGGGCATGCCTTGCTGGGCCAGTCGCTGCCAGACGAAGTGGCCCGCCTGCTGAAAGTGGCGTGCGAGGCGTGTGGCAAGGGGGTCAAACGTACCCACTTTATCAGTTATCAGGCCAATGGCTCGCTTTTGCGAGAACTTTTTACCCGCGATGGCAGCGGCACCATGCTCAGTGCCGACAACTACGAGCAAATACGTCAGGCACGTATTTACGATGTCAACGGTATTATGGAGTTGATCCTGCCGCTGGAAGAGCAGGGCGTGCTGATCCGGCGTTCACGCGAGCGCCTGGAAACCGAAATCGATTGTTTCACGGTGGACGAACGTGACGGCACCATTATAGGCTGTGCGGCGTTGTACGGTTTTCCCGATGCGCAGGCCGGCGAGCTCGCCTGTTTTGTGGTACGGGCGGATTATCGTCGCCACGGCCGGGGTGACGCTTTGCTGGAGGTCATTGAACGCAAGGCCCGCCTCAAGGGCTGGACGCATCTGTATGCCCTGACGACCCGAACATCGCACTGGTTTATCGAACGTGGTTTTGTCGAAATCCCGGTGGCGGAACTGCCGCACAGCAAGCGCTCAAGCTACAACCTGGCACGCAACTCCAAGGTGTATGCCAAACGCCTGAGTGTCTCCTGAACGCGTTGTCGCCTGAACGCGTCAGGGTGACGGGGCAGCGGCCAGTCGCGCCCGGCGGTCAAGTTCCGCCAGGGTTGCGTCGCGTTGTGACGGATCCGTATCACCCAGACGTACAACCTGCCGGTAGAAGTTCTGCCAGTTGCCCTGTTCATCGTGCCATAGCTGCACAAAAGCCGGAACCCACTGATGGTAGTTGGTCACTGTCAGCAGCTTGGCGTTGTTGATGGGACTGTTAAACCAGTGCTCGTAGGGGGAAGGGGCGGACAGCTCACGGGTCAATTCGGTGTGGCGACTTTTCAGGCGCGCAATGACGGCCTCTTTTTCCTGCAGCTTTTGTGCAACGGTCAAGTCCTCGCGTCCGTAGAGCTGACGCAGTTCCGCAACGGTGGTTTCGATCAGATCAAGGAAGGCCGCTTGCCAGCGCAGGCGATCAGGTGACGCCTTGGTGGCGATGCTGCCCGCCTGGGCCTGCCACTGCTGCAGGCCAAGCTGTTCCACGGCCGTGGCAAAGCTTTCGTTGAAACGGGTATCGCCTTTGACGTACACCACCTTGTGGGCGAGTTCGTGAAACAGCAGGGCAGCCAGATCATCGTCGGTGCGAAAGATAAAGGTGTTCAGTAGCGGGTCATCGAGCCAGCCGAGGGTGGAGTAAGCCGAAACACCGCCAAGGTAGGTGTCGAGGCCCTGGGCGATGAGTTCCGCCTCGTCATCGCGGGCCCGGCGCAGGTCAAAGTAGCCGCGATAGCTTTGACAGCCCACCAGCGGATAGCACCAGTGTTCCGGCGTGAGCGCCAAGGGCGGTGCGGCCATCAGGTTCCAGACCACATAAGGGCGACCGGTATCGGCATAATGCAGATAGCTGTCGCCAGGGTCGAGTTTGAGCACCTGCGCGGCAAAAACGCGGGCGCGTTGAGCCAGCTGTAGCTTGTGCCGTAGCTCGGCCGGTGTGGCCTCGGCGTCAATCAGCCTTTGTACCGGCACCTGCGACTGCCACAACCGGTATTGACCCTCAGCCAGATGCCGGTAATATCCGACGCCGGAGCAGGCGAGCAGTGACAGACAGACAAGTGCCAGCAGCATCAGCGAGAGCCAGACGCGAACAGTATGGAAAACAGTCTTGCGGGTCACGGGGCCAATCCTGTTGTCATGAGGGTTAGTGACTATACTGTTGGGCAGAGGGTGCCGACAAGGCTGGTTTGCCGACTTAACGGAACTATAGACTTTTAAAGGATCGTCCATGGAGCGACGCATAGGTTCACGACATGCGATTTACCTCAATGCCAGGATTTCGAGTCCCGAAGGCGACACTTGGCCTTGCATTATTGCGGACTTTTGTGCCGAAGGCATGTTCATCAAATACGATCCGCAGTTTTCCCTCTTTATCCAGGAAGCCATTGTGGCTTCGCCTTCGATGGTGTTTCAGGTAGCGTTCAAGGATTCGGATACCCAAAAACTGCA
>JBFHRO010000013.1:0-28647 GCA_041591635.1 Oleiphilaceae bacterium
CCTCGGGCGAGGCCGGCATGTTCCGCGCTCTCTTTTACGGTTGCAGCAATCTGTTCCATGCTGGCGGCGGTTTCTTCCAGTGAACTTGCCTGTTCTTCGGTGCGCTGGCTCAGATCGGCATTGCCCTGGGCGATTTCTCCGGCAGCCAGATTGACGGCGTTTGCCGCTTCGTGAAGCTCGGTGATGATGGCGGTCAGTTTGTCGATGGTGCTGTTGGCATTTTGCTTGATTCGGTCGAAATCACCACGATAGGTTTTGGCCAGTTTCAGTGTCAGGTTACCCTCTGCCATGGCAGCAAAGACGGTACCTACATCGCCGACAAAGTCATCGGCACTGCTCACCAGCGCATTGAGTCCTTCACTGAGCTTGAGAAAAAAGTCTTGCTTATGATCCAGCGTCAGTCGTGGTGACAAATCACCGTTGGCGGCGGCCCGCACCAGTGCCGCAATTTCCTGTTCGATGGCAACTTCGGCGGTTCGGTCCTGCCATTCCACCACAAACCCAAGATGCGCGCCTTCATCGTTGCGAACCGGATTGACGGTCAGATTGATGCTGCGATTACCCACCCTGATGGCAGCGCGATGGGTATGCGCAAGCTTTGCCAGCAGTGCGGCCTGATGGGCCGGATGTTTGTGCAAGGTATCGATGCTCTGGCCGATCAGATTGGCAACATGGAAGTCGGGCAGCGCTTGCTGGATATCCTGTTCCGCGTTTTTCAGGCTTTGGGTGATGGCGTGATTCATGTAGATGATGTTGCGCCCGGCGTCTGCCACCATGACATTGGCACTTACATGATCCAG
This sequence comes from Oleiphilaceae bacterium, assembly GCA_041591635.1. Classification (GTDB taxonomy): domain Bacteria; phylum Pseudomonadota; class Gammaproteobacteria; order Pseudomonadales; family Oleiphilaceae; genus JACKOD01. Next base: position 801 of record JBFHRO010000013.1, read on the forward strand.
TGCCTGTTTGAGCTGCAGTGCCTCGTCTGCAATGTTGCGGGTGTTGACGAGATTGAACCCGGCCCGGATTTGCATGATTTTGAGTGAGCGCAGCAATTCGGACAGTTCATTGTTGGCATCAATCTCAATGGCGCTGCGATAATTGCCTGCCGCCATTTCCCGAAAATGGATCTGGGCAGTGGCAAGGTTTGAAAACAGCCGGTGGGTCACTCTCAGCCCCACGCCAAGAACAAAGAGCACCGAGAGCAGCAAGCCGGTACTGAGGCCATAACTCAGGTACGAAAGGCGCTCAATGCGGCTGGCAAGTAAGGCGCTGACAAATTGCTCGACCACCAGGAAATAGTCGTGCCCGGCATCGATGGCGAGGGTGGCCGTGCTAAAAAAATCGGCCAGGCGGGTCTGTTCCGAGAAATGTAGCTGCAGTGTTTTTGCCTCGCCTGCCAACATCAGTGCTTTGGTCGTGAGTTGCTGATGCGATGCGTGCAGGTGGTTCTTAAAACTGGCGCTGGCCGCCGAGCCCCGTTCGTAGGCAGTTTCCAGACGCTTTACCGAGAAAATAATGAAGTCATTGAGTTCCATCAGACGCAGGTTATCGGCGTCTGAAACCATGCCTTTGGCAATAGCGGTAGTGCCGGTGGTGCGGGTTTGGGACAGGGTATCTATCAGGAAGGGCAAACGGTTGGTAATGATGTCGATGGCGTAAAAACTATCAAGTTCGGTATCCAGCGTCAGGCGTGAGGCATCGCCGACGTGGTTCATGAGATCAAGCAGGGACGTTGTAAGTTCATTGTGACTCTGAAGGCTGGCTCTGCTGCTGAGCGTGTCTGCAGCGAGCTTCAGATCTTGCCATTGAGCTTGTAATCGGGCCGTTTCCTGCGCGGTTTCAAACTGATCCCGTTGGCGGCTGGTTAATTGATCCAACCCTGCAAAACCGGCATCAATCTGACGCTGCAACGCGGGCAGGTTGTTGTTAAAGGAGGGATCACCCTGAAGTTTTGCGGCCATCATGCCACGGTGTTCGGCAACCAACTGCAACAGGGCTCTGAGCGGTTCCATGTGCTGCAGGCCCTCGAATTCTTGCCGGGCCTGATGCAGTTGGGCAAACTGATGACTGATGGATACACCAACCAGAGCAGCCAGCAACAGTACTACAGTGCCAATGGCCATGAATTGCTGTCTAAGACTGATGTTGCGCAGTTTAATACGACCGAGAGAGAAGCCTGTCTTGTAGCTTCGGCCTTCGATCACTTTGTGGGTGCCGGCGGTTAATGCCTGGTGCAGTTCCTGAGCGGCCGTGATTTCTTCGCGACTGGGTGTGGTTCGCACTGACATGTATTCCAGTACTTCGCCTTTTTCCTTTATCGGCGTGACATTGGCCTTTACCCAGTAATAATCCCCGTTTTTACAACGATTCTTGATAATGCCAGTCCAGGGTCGCTGTGCCTTGAGGGTATTCCACAGATCCTCAAAAACAGCCGGCGGCATGTCGGGGTGGCGTATCAGGTTGTGATTCTTGCCGATCAACTCTTCGGCACTGAACCCACTGATTTCAATAAACTCTTTGTTGGCCCAGGTGATGATTCCTTTGAGGTCGGTTTTTGACGTCAGAATTCCCTGCTCGGGGAGCAGAACCTCGTGATCAGTTACAGGCATGTTGATTTTCATGGTAATTCCCTGTCGAACCTGTTGGTGCAGGTGAAAGCGCGGGCAATGATCCGGTGCAAGATGGTGGGCTTGCCCTAAAGTTTAGACACTGGTCAGAAAAACGAGGCGCTTTTAGCGTGGCATGTCTTGCGTATAATGCGCGCCAACACTTCACAGGAGTAATCCATGATTATCAGCCTTATTGCGGCACTGTCCGCCAATCACGTGATTGGCCGGGGCAACCAGCTGCCCTGGCATTTGCCCGAAGATCTCAGGTATTTCAAACGCATGACGCTGGGAAAGCCCGTTATCATGGGGCGCAAGACTTTCGACTCCATTGGTCGGCCGCTTCCGGGCCGGCTGAATATTGTGGTGACGCGCCAGGCCTCGTGGCAGTTTCCCGGCGTGGTTCCGGCCCGGAGCCTGGAGGCGGCGCTGGAAGTGGCGGCCGGTTCGACCCGTGCTTCAGAGCAAGAGGCTGAGCTCATGATCATGGGGGGGGCGCAGATTTACGCTCTGGCGCTGCCGTTGGCGCAACGGCTGTACTTGACCGAGGTGCACGCGCAGGTCGACGGCGATGCCTGGTTTCCCGCGTTGGTGCCTGAACAGTGGCAAGCAACGGCGCGCGAAGACCACCAGGCCAGCGGGGATAACCCCTTTGATTACAGCTTTGTGATTTATGAACGCAAACCGCCGGGCAGGGGCGAGCCTGATCCGGCGGTTTGATGCGACTTGGATGTGGTTTTGTTCCTGCTCAGTCGAGCAGGGACAAATCGCGAACGCCACCTTTGTCGGCGCTGGTGGCAAGCATGGCGTAGGCCTTGAGCGCCGGTGAGACTTTGCGCAGGCGGGGTTGGGCCGGTTTCCATGCCGCGTTGCCTTTGGCTTGCATGGCCTCGCGTCGGGCATGGAGTTCGGTGTCACTTAACTCCACGTTGATGGCACGGTTGGGGATGTCGATCAAAATGCTGTCACCTTCTTCCAGCAAACCAATGGCCCCTCCGGCGGCGGCCTCCGGGGACACGTGGCCAATCGACAGGCCCGAGGTGCCGCCACTGAAGCGGCCGTCGGTCAGCAAAGCGCACACCTTGCCCAACCCCTTGGATTTGAGGTAGCTGGTAGGATAGAGCATTTCCTGCATGCCCGGCCCGCCTTTGGGACCTTCATAGCGGATGATGACAATGTCACCGGCCTTTACCTTGTCGTTGAGAATGCCATGCACTGCCGCATCCTGACTTTCGAAAATGCGGGCGGTGCCTTTGAATACCAGAATGGAGTCGTCGACCCCGGCCGTTTTGACCACGCAGCCATCCTGGGCGATATTGCCATAGAGCACCGCCAGTCCGCCCTGCTGTGAATAGGCATGTTGCAGCGAGCGGATACATCCCTTGGCGCGGTCAGCATCCAGCGTCTCCCAGCGGCAGCTCTGGCTGAAGGCCGTCTGGGTGGGAATGCCTGCCGGACCGGCTCTGAAAAACTCGGCCAGTGATGCACTGGGGTTCTGCATGATATCCCACTGTGCAATGGCCGCTTTCATGGTGGCGCTGTGTACCGTAGGCACGGCCGTGTGCAGTAGCCCGGCACGGTCGAGTTCACCCAGAATGCCCATGATGCCGCCGGCGCGGTGCACGTCTTCAATGTGGTATTCCGGTGTGTTGGGGGCTACCTTGCACAACTGCGGCACCACGCGGGAGCGGGCGTCAATTTTGTGCAGGTCGTAGTCCACACCGGCTTCCTGTGCTGCCGCCAGCAAGTGCAGGATGGTATTGGTCGAGCCGCCCATGGCAATGTCGAGGGTGACGGCGTTTTCGAAGGCATCATGACAGGCCACCGAACGCGGCAGCACCGATTCGTCGTTGTCTTCATAATACTTGCGGGTATTGATCACGATTTGTTGCGCGGCCTTTTTGAACAGTTGCTCGCGGTCGGCGTGGGTCGCCAGGGTGGTGCCGTTACCCGGCAGCGCCAGTCCAATGGCCTCGGCCAGACAGTTCATGGAGTTGGCGGTAAACATGCCCGAGCATGATCCACAGGTAGGGCAGGCGCTGCGCTCGAATTCTTCCACGGTTTCATCGTCGGCGCTGTCATCGGCGGCGATCACCATGGCATCCACCAGGTCGAGCTTGTGTACCGACAGCTTGGTCTTTCCGGCTTCCATCGGGCCGCCGGAGACAAAAATGGCGGGAATGTTCAGCCGCAACGCCGCCATCAGCATTCCGGGGGTGATTTTGTCGCAATTGGAGATACAGACCATAGCATCGGCGCAGTGGGCGTTAACCATGTATTCCACCGAGTCAGCGATGAGTTCCCGCGAGGGCAAGCTGTAGAGCATGCCGTCATGTCCCATGGCAATGCCGTCATCGATGGCGATGGTATTGAATTCCTTGGCGACCGCGCCGGCTTTTTCGATTTCACGGCAGACCAGTTGCCCCATGTCTTTGAGGTGAACATGCCCGGGCACAAACTGGGTAAAGGAATTCACCACCGCAATAATGGGTTTGCTGAAGTCTTCGTTTTTCATCCCGGTTGCGCGCCATAACGCTCTGGCACCGGCCATGTTGCGTCCCTGGGTCGAGGTTTTGGATCTGTATGTAGGCATGGGTAACTCGTAACAGAATGTTGGGTGAATGTTGGTGACTGTGAAGCAATTTAGGCTAAAGTACAGGCAAGCATAACAGAGATACACAAGGCATGGGAGCGGCCGGTGACGGCTGTGGCTTGATCGGTAAGTTGCGATCTACCTGCAGACAAAAAACGGCAGCTTCGGTAAAACTATCAAGGATGACTAAAGAAAGGCACGTTGGCATGAGCACAAAAACACCCGCAATCACCCCCGACCGGTTGAAACAGTTTCGCCCCCTGAACAAACTCGCTGAAAACCAGCGTATTTTGCTGGCCGACAAAGCCCGTTTGGTAACGCTGCCAAAGCGCAAGACCCTGTTTGAAGTGGGCTCAGCCGATAACTGTGCGTATTTCCTGTTGTCGGGAACCATTGAAATGACTGCGGCCGATGGCCGAGTACGGGAAATGGAGTCAGGTTCGGCGGCGGCCTGGACGCCTGTGGCCCATTTGCAGCCACGACAGTACAGTGTAAAAGCCGTTACAGAAGCCGAGTTCCTGGTAGTCGAAGTCGACATCCTCAATTCGTTGCTTAAAGAAGCGCCGATCGACCAACTCGCGGCCGAGAGCACAGTGAGTCATGAGGATCAGACCGCGTACCGGGTGTTGATGAGCTTTGACGCCGATCTGAAAAGCAATAACTTTACCTTGCCCAGTTTGCCGGATGTTGCGATCCAGATTCGACAGGTGATCAATCGCCCGCATTCGAGCGTGGAGGATGTGGCGAAGCTGATCAACAGTGATCCGGCGATTACGCTTAAATTGATCAAGGCCTGCAACAGTCCTCTGTTTCGCGGCTTTTCCGAGATCACCTCGTGCCGCGATGCGGTAACCCGGCTGGGCATGAAGGTGACCCAGCAGCTGGTGATGGTGTTCGCCATGCGGGAACTTTTTACCAGCAAGAAGCCTGAGTTGAAAACCGCCATGGCCAATCTGTGGGAGCATTCCCGACAGGTGGCTTCCATTGCCTATGTGCTGGCCGAGCTGACCCCGGGAATGGACAAGGATTTTGCCATGATGGCTGGCCTGGTGCATGACATTGGCGCCGTGCCGGTGATCATGTACGCAGAAGGAATGCCTGAGTTGTACGCCGACTCCGTTGTCTTGAATCATGTGATTACGGAGTTGCGTTGTGAACTGGGCGCCAGTCTCATGACCCACTGGGGGATGCCGGCGGCCTTTGTGGAGGTTGCGCGCCATGCGGAGGACTGGCACCGCGATTCAGGCAACGAAAAGGCTGACTATGTCGATGTCGTCATGGTGGCGCAGATGCACGCCTTGCTGGGACAGCCAACGGCCAGCGATCTGCCGCCGTTTACCCGGATTCCTGCCTTCAGCAAGTTGGCCAAGGGCGGATTGACCCCCGAAAAAAGCCTGAAGGTGTTGATTGAGGCGCGACACAAGATTCAGGAGGTTCAGGACTTCCTGGGGGCATCCATTGCAAGCTGAGCGGCAGGATCATCATTCGCTTCCTGTGCAGCCGATCCGTTCATTTGCATGCAAATGGCGCGTTCAATTCGGGCAAGCTTGACTTCCAGATCGTCCAGTTTGTTGAGAATGCGCTGCTCGCGCTGCAAAAAGGTTTTTTCGTCTCTGGATACCAGAAAAGCCGAAAAGCTTGCCGTCAAGAGCGAAAACACGCCAATACCAATAATGATGACAAAAGAGCCAAACAGGCGTCCTGCCGTTGATACAGCCTGATCGCCGTCTCGGTTTCGTTGGGAGACACGCCCGCGACCCCTATTACACGGGGGAAATTGCGATTTTTCATGAAGGTTCCGAATCAATGTTGCTAAACTCGCTGCATTTGAGTTTAGCAGACCCTGATCTGGGGAGCAGGCGGAAGCCGATACAGGCCCACAGGGCGAAAACCGGAGACTGGATTATGGCGCGTGTGGCGATTGAAATTCCCCCTTACCAGGGCTTTTGCGTTCAGCTGAGAGTGCGGATAGGCGACATAAACTACGGCGGGCATCTTGGACATGATCGGTTGTTGTCGCTGCTGCACGAAGCGCGAATGGCGTTCTTTCGCCGCTGGGGTTACGAGGAGTCTGATGTTTGCGGCGCTGGCACCGTGATCGCTGACCTGGCGGTGCAGTATCTTGGCGAGGCTTTTGCCGGTAACGAACTGGATATCACCATGACGGTGGGTGAGATATCGCGCAAGGGATTTGATCTCTATTACGGGGTCGTACGTGGTGTCGACGCGCAGTGGATTGCCCGTGCCAAAACCGCACTGGTGTTTTTCGACTATGCTGATCATAAAGCGGTCACCATACCGCCGGACTTCCTGGCGTGCTTGAAGGCGTCGCAGGTCGAAAAGGACTGAGATCTGAAGCATAGGGGGTGCCCATGCCTGCTACTGTTCCACTGTTTCCGCTCAATTCTCTGGTATGCCCCGGGGGGCGCTTGCCTCTGCGGCTGTTTGAGCCGCGGTATCTGGAGATGATTGCCCGTGTCATGCGCCACGACGAGGGTTTTGTTGTAGTGCTGATAAAAGAAGGCAATGAAGTGGGGCAAGTCTGTGAGTTCTATTCGACCGGTACGCTGGTTAAGGTGATCGACTTTAGTGCTGCCAGTGACGGCGTGCTGGGCATCACGGTTGAAGGTGTGCAGAAAGTCAGCGTCACCCGGTTTCGCCGCGAAGCCGATGGTCTTTACACCGGCGAAGTGTGTGTGGCCGATGAGGAAGGTTTTGCGGCCGTGCATGGCCGTTTTGGTGAATTGGTCGAACTGCTGCAACTCCTGAGTCGGCATCCCGCCGTAGACGGGCTGGCGCTGGAAATCAATTACGAAGACAGCCGGGATGTAGGCTTGCGGCTTACCGAACTCTTGCCCTTTGCCCGCAAGGAAAAGCAGTTCTTGTTTGAGCTGGAAGACCCGGTGTTTCGTCTGGAGCAGATTCGCTGGATGCTGACGGCCCTGCAGGATTGACGGTTAGCCAGGGTTGGTCATGGCGGCAGGCAGAAAAGGTCGAATTTCCATGGCCATGGTCGCGGTAACGTTTACCTTGGGCTGATAGGCTCGCTGGGCTGCATCGTAGTACCGGTGAACGTAAATGAACGAGAGCGCCAGCCAAAGCACCAAGGCTACCGCTGAACTGGTATCAACAGTCAGGCACTGGCGATCAAACCGGCTGTAAAGCGTTCGAGTCAGTCCGCAAATGAACAGCCCCAGCAATACGCCACCCGCCACATCGCTAAACCAGTGCACACCAAGGTACAAACGGCTGATACACACCAGCAGTACAGGGAGCGCGCAGGCCAGATAGACGAGCCAACGTTGTCTGAGGGCAACCTCCCGAGCCATAAAGGCGCCCAGCAGCCCCCAGAAGACCATGCTGCCACTGCCATGCCCGCTGGGGAACGAAAAGGATTTTGGCGGAAACAGCGCCAGGTCTGGGCGGGGAATGGCAAAGCCTGCTTTGAAGCCATGGGTGAGCAAGGCGATACAGATGCCTGCCAGAGCGACGTGTACGGCAGCGGCGTAAAAGCCACGAAAGGCCAGCAAACCAATAAACAGCGGCATGATCCAGAACAGGTAGCGATCATCGCCAATCAGGGTCAGTACCAGCATAAAGGGTTCAAACAGCGGCGCACGCAGCACCTGGAAGAAGTTCACGACTGCCAGATCCAGTGGGCGCAACCAAGGGGTGTGAGTAACAATCAGCGCCAAAAGCAGGAAGCTTAGGCCGGATGTCAGTGTCAGAAGCAGTGACGAGAGCGGGAATTCGCCGCCGGTTTTGGCTGGCAGCATCGCCGCGTCAGTGAGCTTTTGCGGCTGCATGGGGGTGGCGAGGGCGCGCCAAAACCGGTGGCCTGCGTTGTAGCGCACCAGCCAGCTATGGGTTTTTCGATAGAGGACTCCACCGGGATTGATGGCCCAGTGCAGTCGTACCATGAGAAAGAACAGGCCCGAGAGAATGGCCAGACTGATGGCTAAGACCGGAAAGAAATGCTCGGGCAAGGGGACTTCCAGGGTGATGGATGCTCCCACCAGAAAGCCCGGCAATACGTAAAGCGGTGCCCAGCCCAGCGCAGAGAGCAGATTAAAGCCCACAAACCGCTTTACCGGCATGTGCAACATGCCTGCGACCAGCGGCAGTATGGGGCGCAGAGGGCCAATGAATCGGCCAATGAGAATGCTTTTGCCGCCGTGTTTGCGGAAAAAGGCTTCGCCGCTGGCAAGCAAAGAGGGATAGTTGCGCACTGGCCACAGGTGGGGGATGCGATGCTTGCAGGTGTGGCCAATAAAAAAACTCAGACCATCGCCGGCAACAGCACCCCAAAATGCCCAGATCAGCGCTTCGTACAGGGATAGCGCTCCGCTGCCGGCCAGGGCGCTGGCCATAAACAGCATCACCACGCCAGGCACAATAACGCCGGCAATCGCCAGTGATTCAACAAAGGCAATCAAGAATATGGCCAAGCTGATCCAGCCGGGATTTGCTCTCAGCCAGTCCATGAGAATTTCGAAATCGAACATGATTTCTCGGAAGAAAATGCCTTGGTGATGGCTCAAGCCACCGAGAGTTCATCCCTCGGATGTCGGCTCAATGTAAAAAATGACTGACGCGATTATGCCCATTCTTTTGGGCTTCAGACAGCGCCGTTTGTGCTTCTGAAATTAAAGATTGTACATCTTTGGTGTCTGAAGTAAGGCTGGAACAGCCGAGGCTCACCGTAAGATGCTCGATGCCTTGCCAGCCATGTTCGCCTGCCTGGCGGCGAATTCGTTCAGCAATGACGAGCACCCCTTCCTCGGGTGTGTTGGGAAGCAGCAGATAGAAGCGACGCGTGCCGTCGTAGTAATGACTGTCACCGGCGCGGATCATTCCCTTAAGCATTTCCGACAGTTGTGCTGCAAGCGCTTTGCCGCTGTGCTGGCCATTGAGTGCAATGAACTGATCGAGATAATCCACTTCCAGCGCAATGATCGATAATGGCAGGCTGGAATCGTCGGCGCGGTGGATTTCCTTGTCCAGTGTGCGTTCGAAATGGCGCATATTGTAGGCGCCGGTGCCTGCATCGTGAATCGAGAGCTCCACCAAAGAGCGACTGCGGTGATGGTGCAGCCAGGCATAAAGCATGGCAATTCCACCCAGCATGGCATAGCTGGCGGCAAAGGCGATGGCGGTGAAGGTATTGTCATAATTCCAGATCACCAGACTTGCCAGCACCAATAAGCCGGTGTTGAAGCGTGCAGCCTGGCGTAAGGGGAGAATAAGAAAGCTTAGAAGGCACAAGGGATACAGGCTGAACTTGGCCTCGCGGACATGAGCCGGAATGTCACTGACGATGAGCAGCGCTGTGGCGACAAGAATCAGGCCATGAACCGCCTCTCGCACGTTGACGCGCTTTTGGACCCAGCTAAGTCCGCTGCCGGCAGCACAGAGCACAAAAACGATCAGCGCCGTGTACACCAGCTCATACAGGCCGTAGAGGTAGTTCTCGTAGGCCAGAAGCAACGCGGCCATCGCGGTGAGGCCATAGACGAGTATGCGTGTATGTGGTTTGAGATGGGTGGAGGACGTTTGATTCATCAAAGTGAGTTTCCACAGATTATTCGTTATCGTTACTGGTCCACAACTGGCAGTGGTTGCTTTTTTCAGTCTGGGAGCTGTGCAGTGCCTGCAGAGCGTTGGCCACCAGCGCTGCCGCATCTTCACCCACATTGACCGTTGTGATGCCGATGCTGACCGAGACTTTATGTTCGTTGGTACTGAGCTGCTTGCGCAGATTGACGCGCAGCTTTTCTGCCGCCTTCAGGCCCTGCTTGGCACCGGTATTGGGCATAAGCAGCAGAAATTCATCGGTTTTTAACCGGTAGTAGCTGTCAAATGCGCGCAACTGCTGATTGAGGCATTGCCCCAGCAGATTCAGGCGCTGATCCCGCAAGACCTGATCCGCCGGGTTTTCATTGTCAATGCCCAGCGCCAGCACGGCCAGGCCAGTGCCTTCGCGCTCTGAGCGTTGAATTTCTTTCTCGAGATCGGCGTAGAGGTGTTCGGGGGTCAGTGCCAGCGTCAGATCATCGGTGCGGGTCAGGGGTTTCAGGGCCTGTTCGCGAGCCTCGCGCAGGTAAACGAACACCCCGGTGAGCGCCCCGCAAAGCACGAAGTTGATGATCACCTGCATGCGTTCAAGTGCGTCAAAAAACAGCCAGCCGAGAACGACAAAGGCAAGGCTGTAAAGTGCGGCCAGCCGTATGGCGCGGGGCAGCGGATAAAACAGAAACAGCAATAGCGGCACGACAAAGCTCCAGGCTTCGACCAGAGGGTTCAGTCCGATCATGCTGATCAAGGTGGCTGCGCACAGAAAGATGACGATCAGATGGGCCAGCGGGCCGTGCTCGTGAGGCTCGGCAAGCCGGTGCCGGGTGCTGCTGAGCCCCAGTAAAAGCGCAAACGCCAGCGCCGTAAGCGCGATGGGAGTGTGGCCAAACAACAGGCCGGTAATGCCGACGAATCCTGCCAGCAGCGACGACCAGACGTATACTCTGGATTGCAGCAGTAAACTGATTTCGGTTTGTGACATAGTGAAATTCCAGGGTGCTTGTATCTGATCCTGCCGGTGCGGGCCGAGCCTGGCGCGCGCCTGTTCTTTAGCCAAGTTGTTAGCCAAGCGGGAAAACCGTGGAAGGTACATCCTTTCCTGTGTTTACAGGTTATAATAGCCCGTTTAAAGGCAGAGATGCCCAATTTTGTGCCCGATAGTCTTATTACGGAGTGACTTGAACTAGCAATGACGGATATCACTACTTATATGTCCGAAATCGGACAGCAGGCTCGTGTTGCGGCAGCCGCAATGGCCCGATCCAGCACTGCCGCAAAAAATCAGGCGCTACTGGCCATGGCACAGGCGCTGGATGATGCAAGGATAGCGCTGACACAAGCCAATGCCAAAGATCTGGACGCCGGTCGGGCCAACGGTCTGGATGAGGCCATGCTGGATCGCCTTGCGCTTACCCCTTCGCGCATTGATGGCATGATCGCGGGCTTGCGTCAGGTCGCCGCACTGCCTGATCCGGTGGGTACCATTGATGACATGAAATTCATGCCATCGGGAATCCAGGTAGGACGCATGCGCGTGCCCCTTGGTGTGATCGGAATCATTTATGAATCGCGCCCCAATGTGACGGCCGAGGCGGCGAGTCTGTGCCTGAAAGCCGGCAATGCCGCCATTTTGCGTGGCGGATCAGAAGCGATTCACTCCAATCGCGCGATTGCCGACTGCATTGCCCAGGGGCTGAAGGTTGCCGGGTTGCCCGAACAGGCCATTCAGGTTGTGGGCACGACCGACCGCGCGGCGGTGGGGGCGCTCATCACCATGCCGCAGTATGTGGATGTTATCGTTCCGCGCGGTGGCAAGGGATTGATCGAACGCATCAGCCGCGAGGCTCGGGTGCCTGTTATCAAGCACCTGGACGGGATCTGTCATGTGTATATCGATCGGGATGCCGACCGGGAGAAAGCCATTCGTATCGCCATCAATGCCAAAACCCATCGCTACGGCACCTGTAACACCATGGAAACACTCCTGGTAGCAGCCTCGGTCGCCTCTGAGCTGTTGCCCGAGCTGGCAGCACGTTACGGTGAAAAGGGGGTGGAACTGCGGGGATGTCCCCAGACCATGGCCCTGTTGCCACAGGCAGTACCTGCCACCGAAGATGACTGGTCGACCGAATATCTGGCACCGATTCTGGCGATAAAGGTGGTGGCAGGGCTTGACGAGGCCATTGAACATATCAACGGCTACGGATCGCATCATACCGATGCCATAGTTACCGAGAACTATAGCCATGGCCGGCGCTTTATCACTGAGGTGGATTCCAGTTCGGTGATGATCAATGCGTCAACACGCTTTGCCGACGGTTTTGAATATGGTTTGGGGGCAGAGATCGGCATTTCCACAGACAAGATTCATGCCCGCGGCCCGGTTGGACTGGAAGGATTGACCTCGCAGAAGTTTGTAGTGTTCGGCGACGGTCACGTGCGTCAGTGATGGCCAGGAAGCGCGCATGAAAGTAGTGATGGGAGGCACCTTTGATCCCGTACACCATGGCCATTTGCGCATGGCGCTGGAAGTGCGCGAGGCGCTGAAGGCAGAGGTGGTCGATCTGCTTCCCTGCTACCAGCCTGTACACCGTGCCACCCCGGGTACCCCGTTGCAGCACCGCCTTGCCATGCTGGAACGGGTGGTTGAGCAGGATCCGGCGCTGCGCATCGACACCAGCGAGATCTGCCGCGAGGGGCCATCCTATATGGTGGATACGCTGCGGTCGCTGCGTCTGGGCCTGGGTGAAACACCGCTGGTGCTGGTCATGGGTATGGATGCGTTCGCACACTTTGATTCCTGGCATCAGTGGCAGGCGATTCCCGAGTTGGCGCATTTGCTGATCGTGCATCGCCCGCCGGGAGCATTGCCAGCCAACGGTGCTGTCTTCTCGCTGCTAAAGGAGAGGCAGGTATCGGAGGTCGGCTCCCTCGCCGAAGGCCCAGGCGGTCGTATTTGTATGTTGCCGACCACCTCTCTGGAAATTTCGAGTACCGATATCCGCGCCCGGATTGGCGCCGGTCAATCGGCCCGATACTTGTTGCCGGAAACTGTATGGGCCTATATTCAGGAGCAGGGATTATATTGTTGAATTCGTATCAGCAAATCTTGGTTGCCGTGGAAAAAACGTCCAGGCATTGAATCTGAATCGTGTTATCGCGTCAGGAGGCAGTGTCCATTTTGAAATCAAAACGATTGCGTTCTAACTAGTGAAGCCTATGCAAACAGAAAACTTGAAAGCCGTGGTAGTAAAAGCCCTTGAGGACATGAAAGGCAAAGATATCAGTGTGCTGGATGTCAGAGAGAAAACCAGTGTTACCGATTACATGGTCATTGCCTGCGGTACCTCGAACCGCCATGTAAAATCGTTGGCCGACAACGTGGTGGATGAAGCCAAAGCCAACGGCCATCGGCCCTTGGGGATCGAAGGCGGCGGAACCAGTGACTGGGTTCTGGTGGACCTGGGCGATATTGTTGTGCATGTCATGATGCCGGCTACGCGGGAATTTTATGATCTCGAGCGTTTCTGGCGTGATATACCCCGTTCGGATGCAGTGTCTGAATAAGACTCCGCGTTTTGTGCGAGAGGGGCCAATATGCGGATCAGAATCATTGCCGTAGGTACCAAAATGCCCGGCTGGGTAACCGAGGGGTTCAGGGAATACGCCAGACGCATGCCGGCCGAGGCCGCGCTGGATTTGATCGAGATCCCGCTATCGCCGCGGGGCAAAAACACCGATATTGCACGGGCGATACAGCAGGAAGGTGAACTGATTCTGGGAGCCATTGCGCCTTCGGATCGGGTCATTGCGCTTGAGGTCAAGGGGCAGAACTGGAGCACCACGCGTCTGGCCGGCCTCTTCTGTGACTGGCAAATGGAGGGGCGCAACCTGTGTCTGCTGATCGGCGGCCCCGATGGTCTTTCGGACGCTTGCCGGACGCGGGCGGACCAGCTCTGGTCGTTGTCGGCATTGACCTTGCCCCACCCGCTGGTGCGCATCATTCTGGCCGAACAGCTCTACCGTGCCTGGAGTATTACCCGAAATCATCCCTATCACCGTTAGTTGGCAGTCGTTACCAGGAACAGGTTTGTGGTCAAAGCAAGAACCATCAAGGATCCGGCCCGCGAAAAACGGATCTTCTTTGCCCGGGCCATGGTGGCACTGGTGATCGTCCTGGTGCTGCTGGGGGCTTTGGTCGCGCGCCTGTATTATCTTCAGATTGTCAGCTATCAGCACTTTCAGACGCTCTCGGACAAAAACCGCATGCAATTGCAGTCGGTGCCGCCTACCCGGGGGCTGATTTATGACCGTAACGGAGTCTTGCTGGCGGACAATCGACCCGTATTCAGCCTGAATCTGGTCAAAGAGCGTGTCGAGGACATGAATGGCACGCTCGAACGCTTGAAATCGCTGGTTGAAGTCGATGATGACGATATTGCGCGTTTCAAGCGCCGGCTGCGCGGCCCAAGGCGTCCGTATGAGGCCCAGAGCCTGAAGTCACGCTTGAATGAAGAAGAAATCGCCCGCCTGGCAGTACACAGGCATGAACTCCCCGGCGTGGAAGTGGAGGCCGAGCTGGTACGCCACTACCCCTCTGGCGAGACCATGTCGCATGTATTGGGCTACGTGGGACGGATCAATGAGCGTGAACTCAAGACACTTGATCCTGTGGATTACGCCGGCACCAACTATATCGGCAAGTTAGGGCTGGAGCAGTTCTACGAGGAAACCCTGCATGGCCGTGTGGGCTATCAGACGGTAGAAACCAATGCACGGGGCCGGGTGTTGCGGGTGCTTGACCGTGTGGATCCGGCGCCGGGACGGGATTTGCGACTCAATCTTGATCTGCGTATGCAGCAACGTGCCATAGACGTTATGGCCGGACGTCGAGGCGCCATCGTTGCCATTGAGCCGGCGACCGGCGGTATTCTGGCGCTGATCAGCACGCCCGGGTTTGATCCCAATCTTTTTGTTACCGGCATTGATCACAAAAGCTATGCCGCGTTGCGTGACTCCCCCGATGCCCCCCTGTTCAATCGGGCGTTGCGTGGCCAGTATCCTCCGGGTTCCACCATCAAGCCCATGGTTGCGCTGGCGGGCCTTGAGGTGGGGGCCATCACCCTGCAAAGCTATATCTGGGATCCCGGCTGGTATCAGCTCAAGGGAGACAGCCGCTTCTACCGTGACTGGAAGCGTACCGGGCACGGGAAAGTCAATTTTCATGAAGCCATTGCCCAATCCTGTGATACCTATTTTTATGATCTGGCCAATCGCATGGGGGTCGACAAGCTGGCGCCCTTTATGGCGCAGTTCGGCTTTGGCCAGTCCACTGCACGGGATATCAACGAAGATCGCCACGGTATTTTGCCGTCACGGGAGTGGAAGCGTAACGCCAGGCGCCAGGCCTGGTATCCGGGAGACTCGCTGAACATGGGCATTGGTCAGGGATACACACTCACGACCCCATTGCAACTGGCAACCGCCACGGCGATTCTCGCCAACCGCGGTCGCTGGGTTCAGCCCTCCCTGCTGCGTGAAATCGGTCCGGGTGAAGGTGAAGTGCCGGCACGGGCGGCCGATGTGTTGGCGGATATCCCGTTGAAAAACCCGGATAACTGGGAGCGAGCCGTGGATGCCATGGTGGCGGTCATGCATGGTCGCACCGGTACGGCGCGTGAAAGCGGCAAAAAATCCCCCTACCGTATGGCTGGCAAAACCGGCACCGCACAGGTGGTAGCTATCAAACAGGGGGAGAAATACGATGCCTCCAAGCTTGATGAGCGGCACCGTGATCATGCCTTGTTTATCGGTTTTGCCCCGGCGGAAAACCCGCAGATCGCCGTTGCCGTACTGGTCGAAAACGGAGGGGGGGGCAGTTCGGCGGCCGCACCGGCGGCGCGAGCCATGTTTGATGCCTGGCTGCTGGAGTTTTCGCCCAACGTGCCACAAAACCTGAAAGATTTCGCAGTGCCGCTTTCGACAACGCAGTCAGCGAGTGAGCCTCAAAGAGGGATGCTATGAGTGGTGGTGATTTTCTGCGTCAGTTACCCGATGCATCCCGGCATTTTCAAAAGCGCCGTGGACTCATGTATCGCCTGCATATTGATCCGGTATTGTTGGTGCTTCTGCTGCTGTTGTCGGGGGGTGGCCTGTTCATTCTCTACAGCGGAAGCGGTGAAAGCGAGCAGGATGTGATCCGTCAGGCCATCAGGCTGGGGCTTGCCTTTGGCGTGATGCTGGTATTTGCCCAACTCGACCCCTCGGTATACCGGCGGTGGGCGCCCTGGCTGTTCTTGATTGGGACGCTGGCGCTGGTGGCTGTTCTCGTTATGGGAACCGGCGCCAAGGGTGCGCAACGCTGGCTGGAATTGCCGGGCCTGCCGCGCTTTCAGCCGTCGGAGTTCATGAAGCTGGCCGTGCCCATGATGGTGGCCTGGTACCTGTCGGAGCGGCTGTTGCCTCCGAGCATTAAACACATTCTTGGTGCCATGGCGATCATAGGGATTCCCACGGTATTAATACTCAAACAGCCTGATTTGGGAACTTCGCTTCTGATTGCAGCATCGGGGATTTTTGTGCTGTTTTTTGCAGGTATCAGCTGGAAACTCATCGGCTCTCTGGCGGCTCTGGTGGCGGGCTTTGCCCCGGTCATGTGGTTTTTCGTGATGCGCGAATACCAAAAACAGCGGGTTATCACGTTACTGGATCCTGAGGCCGATCCGCTGGGAAGTGGCTGGAACATTATTCAGTCCAAGATTGCCATTGGCTCGGGTGGTTTGTCGGGCAAGGGGTGGCTGCTGGGTACCCAGTCCCAGCTCGATTTTCTGCCTGAAAGCCACACCGACTTCATTATTGCGGTACTGGCCGAGGAGTTTGGCTTTGTGGGGGTTATGGTGCTGTTGGCCCTGTACTTGCTGGTGCTGGGGCGCGGGCTCTACATTGCCGTGAACGCCCCCGATTCCTTCAGTCGGATTCTTGCGGGGAGCCTGACCATGACGTTCTTTGTTTACATTTTTGTTAATATCGGGATGGTCAGTGGCATTTTGCCCATAGTTGGAGTACCGTTGCCTCTCGTGAGTTACGGGGGCACATCAATCGTGACTTTGCTGGCGTCCTTTGGTGTGCTCATGTCAATTCATACCCATCGCAAGATGCTGGAGCGCTGATGCGCATCGGCGCAACTCCGGTTGTGCATGTGCTGTACGCGTCTCTGGCTAGCCTTCCGTTTGCTTGAACCTTCCCGTGGCCAGCCAAGGAAAACAAACAGCATGATGCCTAGTGTTGATGTGTTTGGTAATTTTTTTGCAAAAATCGTTTCGGTCCCCCTCCGGTATTTCCTGGCCTGTTGTCTGTTGGCCGGCCTGCCAGTTTCACTCAGCGCCAGCTATCTCGAGCATGAAGATGCCCGGCTTTTCATGCAGGAAATGGTGAGCAAGCATCAATACGATGCCCAGGCACTGCAGCACTACTTGGGGGCAGCACAGTCGCAAGAGAGCATTCTCAAGGCCATCGCACGCCCGGCTGAGAAGCGTTTGGAGTGGCATGAATACCGCCGGTTGTTTATCAATGCCAGCCGGGTTGAAAAAGGGATCGAGTTTGTTGGCAAGTACGACAGCGAATTGCGCCGGGCGGAAGCGACTTATGGGGTTGATCGTCATGTGATTGCCGCCATTATTGGCGTGGAAACCAGCTATGGAAAAAACAAGGGCAGTTACCGGGTGATTGATGCCCTTGCCACCCTGGCGTTTGACTATCCGCCACGCCGGGAGTTTTTTCGCAGTGAGCTTGAGCACTACCTGTTGATGGTGCGGGAGCAAAAATTTGATGGGCTCGAGGTGAAGGGGTCTTACGCCGGGGCCATGGGCTATGGGCAGTTTATGCCCAGCAGCTATCGCCATTACGCGGTGGATTTCACCAGTGACGGTGTGGCCGATTTGTTAAACAACCCGGTGGACGCTATTGGCAGCGTGGCGAATTACTTGCGTCAGCACCGTTGGGAGCCCGGCGGTGCCGTTGTTGAACGGGCGCAGATAGGCGATGTTGCCGCTGTCACACCATTTATCTATACCGATCTCAAGCCAGCCAATACACTGGCCGAACTGCGCAAACACAGCGTGCAGCTTGCCGATTCCGCGCTGGCCGGCAAGATCAAAGACGATGATAAGGCCAAATTACTGCGGCTTGAGGGTGACGCGGGGACCGAGTACTGGATTGCACTGAGCAACTTTTATGTGATTACCAGATACAATCACAGTAGTCTTTATGCGATGGCAGTGTGGCAGCTTGCAACGGAACTTGCCAATGCTACCCGATCGTCTGCAAACGCGGCGCCACAGGCTGGCGGCCCGGCTCAGAAAACGCCGTAATCCTACTGTATTGGGGGTAGCAGAGATCAATGATAGTGCCTCGTTTTGTCTGGTTGATCTTGTTGCCATTATCGGTTGGCTTGCTGGTCAGCGGCTGCAGCTCGGTTGGTGTTACGCCTCCGTCACGCTATGCCATGTCGAAAGATGCGGGGCCTGATGGCCACTTCGATGCAGAATCCCTGCCGGACCCCGTGCCGCGCTATGAAGCTCGCAGTCGCTCGGGTAATAAATCGCCCTATGTTGTCTGGGGCAAGACTTACCACATTATGCCGTCGGCCTCGGGGTACACACAGACCGGTATCGCTTCCTGGTATGGTGCCAAGTTTCACGGCTATGACACGGCCAGCGGCGAGCCCTACGACATGTATGCCTTGACGGCAGCCCATAAGTCACTGCCCTTGCCGACCTGGGTGCGAGTGACCAATCTGGATAACGGCCGCACAACGGTGGTGAAAGTGAACGATCGCGGCCCCTTTCATGATGGCCGCATTATCGATTTGTCGTACGCTGCGGCTATGAAGCTGGGCTATGCCGGCAAGGGAACCGCCAGGGTGTCGGTCGAAGCGATCGAGGTTGCACCACCCACGGCACTGGCGGGTTCGCCTGCGGCGCGAGGAACCCCGGTGTCTGGATCTGCGAATCCCGAATTGGTCGTTCAAAGCACTGATCTGTCGCCCGGTCATGCCTATTTCATCCAGGCGGGCGCTTTTGCCCAGCGCGAATCGGCGGATCGGCTGGTGGCGCGTTTAAGTGCCCAGGGAATTCAACCCAAAGCCTTTGTGCACAACCTGCCCGAGCAAGGCAAGACTGCCCAGCGGGTGCGCCTGGGGCCGTACTATTCGAAAAGTCTCGCCGATAGCGAACAACAAAAACTCCAGAAGATGGGGATCAAGTCGGCCATTGTAATTATGCGGCCAGTAGTGGCCGAGACGCAGACGCCTTCATCACCATCAAACAACGCGCCCACAAGACAGAAGGGCCAAGAGCCTGGCCTTGCGGGGTGAATCCCCGGTCGCAATCGGGTAGGATAGGAGCCCTTGCTTCTCAGGATGAGAGTCGCATTCAAAGTCAATTGTCATCAGGATTAACACTATGCACTTCGGAAAAGTGATTCGCTTTTTCTGGCTGGCACTGCTTGCCTGTATCTTTACTTCAGCTCATGCGCAACCAGAAATCGCACTGATCCCCTCTGCACCACAAATTGCGGCCAAGTCTTTCATACTCATGGATGCCGATAGCGGCAGTGTGATTCTTGAAGGCAATGCCAACCAGCGCTTGCCTCCTGCCAGTCTTACCAAGATGATGACCGCCTATATTGTCGAATACGAAATGGCGCGGGGAAATATCAAGGAAGCGGATGAGGTGCTGGTCAGTGTCAACGCCTGGCGCACCGGCGGATCCAAGATGTTTATCCGGGAAGGCAATCGGGTGCCGCTAAGTGATCTCTTAAAAGGTGTCATCATCCAGTCGGGCAATGATGCCAGTATTGCGCTGGCCGAGCACATTGCCGGCGGCGAGCGGGCGTTTGCCGATATCATGAATCAGCATTCGCAGTTACTGGGGATGACCAATACCCACTTTGTCAATGCCACCGGCATGCCGGCAGCAGAGCATCTGACCACGGCCCGCGATCTGGCCCTGCTGGCGCAGGCGATTATTCGTGATTATCCCGATCAGTACGCCATGTATTCGGAAAAATACTTTACCTATAACAACATCCGCCAGCCCAACCGTAACTTGCTGCTGTGGCGCGACAAGTCGGTGGATGGACTGAAAACAGGGCACACCGAAGAAGCGGGCTATTGCCTTGTGGCTTCCGCCAAACGCGATGGCATGCGCCTGATCAGCGTCGTTATGGGAACGGTCAGCGAGGAAGCGCGGGCCAAGGAAACCCAAAAGCTGTTGAATTACGGATTTCGTTTCTACGAAACCCACAAATTATATGATGCTGGCCAGTCATTGATGGATGCCAAGGTTTGGCTGGGATCCCGTGACAAAGCCAATCTCGGTGCTGCCCGAGATGTGGTGGTGACCGTTCCTCGTGGCCAGAAAGACAAACTCGAAGCCGTCCTGGATGTATCGCGGGTAATCAAGGCGCCCTTGAGTGCCGGCCAGGAGCTTGGACGAATCAAGGTGACCCTGGCGGGCGAGCCGGTGTTGGATCAGCCATTGATTGCGCTGGAAGACGTGGAGGAAGGCGGTTTTTTCAAACGGCTTTGGGATATGATCAAGCTGTTTTTTGTGAATCTTTTTTCCTGAGGCGATTTTTTCCTGAGGTCATGACGCAACACGGTTTTCATTTCGCACAAAGCCCCTGTCAAGGGGCTTTGTGCGTTCAGGCGGGAGGTGTTATTGCCGACCGGGCTCACGCTGGCCGGGTTACCCGAAAAAAGCAGGCATGGTATCCTATGCGCTTCAGGCATATTGAATTGCTGATCTGATCAATCGCCACCAGGTCTAGTAGCGGAAGTAAGCTTATGAGTGAGCAACAAGCCCCTAAAATCGAATTTCCCTGTCTGTATCCCATCAAGGTGATAGGTAATGCGGCACCGGATTTCAAGGATTTTGTGATTCGGGTAGTCAAGGTGCATGCACCGGATCTGGATGTGACGCTGGTAAAGCTCAATGCCAGTCGTAATGCCCGTTTTCTGTCGGTCAACCTGACCATCCTGGCGCAGGGAGAGCCCCAGTTGGTGGCAATTTTCGAGGAACTCAAGGCCAGTGGCCGGGTTCACATGGTGATGTGACAGTAACCATGCCCACTCCTTCCCTGCCGCTCGTGGTTCGATCTTTGGGGTGCATGCCCTATGCGCCGGTGTGGAACGCCATGCAGCGCTTCACCAATACACGCACCGAGCACAGTGGTGACGAGTTGTGGCTGCTTGAACACGAGCCTGTCTTTACCCTGGGCCAGGCGGGAAAGCCTGAGCATCTTCTGGCCCCCGGGGATATTCCGGTGGTGCCGGTGGATCGGGGCGGGCAGGTTACCTACCACGGACCGGGGCAACTGGTTGGCTACCTGCTCTTTGATATTGGCCGCATGGGAATGGGGAGCCGGGAAATGGTGACCCGCATTGAACGTGCCCTGGTCGGCTTACTGGCGAGTTATGGTGTGGTTGCCGCCGCCCGCAGCGATGCGCCGGGAGTGTATGTTGGTGAGGCCAAAATCGCCTCTCTGGGATTGCGGATACGTAAGGGCCGCTCCTTTCACGGTCTGAGCCTGAACGTGGCGATGGATCTTGAGCCGTTTAATCGAATCAATCCCTGTGGTTATGCCGGTATGGCCATGACGCAGTTAAGCGCTTTTCACCCGGTTTCCACGGCACAGGTCATGCCACGGCTGACTGATTGCCTCCGGGCCGAGTTTCCATTTACCGCTGTTGAACATTGTTGCGGGCTTCCGGTCGAGGTAAACACATGAGTTGTTCCGGTTCTGATGATAAGAAAACCCCGCCCCGGGTTGAGCAGGGCGTGAAACTGCGTGGTCACGACAAGGTGTCGCGGATTCCGGTGAAGGTGATCGCCACCGACGCCATGCCGCGCAAGCCCGACTGGATTCGGGTGCGGGTGCCGGCGTCGCCAAAGATTGATGCGATCAAAAAGAAACTGCGTTCGCACAAGTTGCATTCGGTGTGTGAAGAGGCGTCTTGCCCCAATCTGGGTGAATGTTTCAGTGCCGGTACGGCAACTTTCATGATCATGGGCGACATCTGTACCCGCCGTTGCCCTTTTTGTGACGTTGCCCATGGCCGCCCCAATGCGCTGGACCCTGGCGAGCCCTTGCACATCGCTACTGCCATTGCCGATATGGGGTTGAAGTACGTGGTCATTACCTCGGTTGACCGGGATGATTTGCGTGATGGCGGGGCCCAACATTTTGCCGATTGCATTCGCGAAACCCGTCAGCTCAGTCCGCATATCGAAATCGAAGTGCTGGTACCGGATTTTCGCGGCCGCATGGAGGTGGCTTTGGATATCCTTGAGCGTACGCCTCCGGATGTTTTTAACCATAATCTTGAAACGGTTCCCGGGTTGTATCTGAAAGTCCGGCCGGGCTCGGATTATCAGTGGTCACTAAAACTGTTGCAGGCCTACAAGCAGCGGGTACCCGAGGTGATGACCAAATCGGGATTGATGCTGGGTATTGGCGAGACCATCGAAGAGGTGGAGCAGGTCATGGCCGACTTGCGCCGGCACGAGGTAGACATGCTGACGCTGGGGCAGTATCTGGCGCCGAGCAAGAGTCATTTGCCGGTCACGCGGTTTGTGGAGCCGGCGGAGTTCGAGAGACTGGCAACCCTGGGCTATGAACTGGGGTTCAAACATGTGGCCAGCGGGCCGCTGGTGCGTTCCTCCTACCATGCTGACAAACAGGCTCACGGTGAAAAGGTGCGCTAGGCACCGGAGTAACAAGCGATCGATGACGGGTAAAACCCGCATTAAACAAAAACCGCCGCAAGCGGCAGCAAGCAAGCGATAGTGGCAGTTCAGGGTACAACAGCGGGGGCCGTTGCCCGCAGCGGTGTGGCGGCAATAATGATTATCACGATTGAGACAAACTGAATGGAACCCAGAAATGCCCGTCCCTCGGTGGCGCGGATCAAAACCGGCAGTTTCGAGCGTCGCCTGAGCCTGACCAAGGCTGGATTGTTTGCCGGAACCAAACTTGCCACCCACTATGCAACTTCGTTGTTCTCCGGCAAGGAAAAGCGCGCCGAAAAACGCAGCAAGATGCTGTCGGATCAGGCACGGTTTCTGGTGGAAGAGCTCGGGCAGCTCAAGGGCAGTGTGGTCAAGATTGGCCAGGTGATGGCCCTGTACGGCGAGCACTTTTTGCCGGTAGAGGTCACCGAAGCCCTGCATACCCTGGAAGATCAAACGACGGCGCTGGAGTGGAGTGCCATTGAGCAGGTGCTGGAATTTGAATTGGGCCGGGAGCGCCTGAATCAGTTGGAGATTGATCGCGAACCGCTGGCGGCGGCGTCACTCGGGCAGGTGCATCGGGCGCGACGCAAAGTCGATGGCAAGGAAATCTGCCTCAAGATTCAGTACCCGGGTGTTGCCGATGCAGTGGATTCGGATCTGGATTCGGTGGCTCAGTTGTTACGTCTGGCGCGGCTGGTGTCCATGGGCCAGGATTTTGACGAGTGGCTTGAAGAAGTGCGCCAGATGATGCACCGCGAGGTGGATTATCGTCTTGAAGCCGAAACCACACGCCGTTTTCGGGCCATGCTGCGGGATGACTCGCGCTATGTGGTGCCGGAGGTCTTGATCGAGTACTCCACGGCCCATGTGATGGCGACGAGCTACGAACCGGGGGTGTCGGTGTCCAACCCCAGTGTGGCGCAGTTGCCGCAGCATCGCCGTAACGCCTTGGCCAAAGCCGCGCTCGAGTTGTTTTTGCGTGAATTGTTTGTGTGGAAGGAAATTCAGACTGATCCGAATTTTGGCAATTACCGGATTCGCCTGGCCGAGCAGCCCGGCGAGCAGGACAAGGTGGTGTTGCTGGATTTTGGTGCGGTACAGGCGTATCCCGACAGTTTTCTTGATCCGGTGTGCGACATGATTTACGCCTCCTATATTCGTGACTTGCCCCGGGTAGTGAAAGGCGGGGTGCAGTTGGGGTTTATGCAGGCCCACTGGCCCGAGAAGGTGGTCAACGAGTTTGGAGAGGTCTGCATGGCGGTGCTGGAGCCGCTGGCTGACGATGACATTGCGGTGCCCGACTATGCCCGCAACGCCCAGGGCGAGTACCGCTGGAAACACAGCGAGCTGCCAACGCGCATCGCCAAGCGCGCGGCCATGTCGGCCATCAACCGTTATTTTCGCATTCCTCCCAAGGAATTCGTGTTCCTCAATCGCAAACTGGTGGGGGTTTACACCTTTGTGTCGGTACTTGATGCCGAGTTCAACGGTCGCACCCTGTTGCTGCCGTTTCTGGAGCGTTTTCGCAAACTGGGCTAAGCCCGCGGGTGTCTTGATGAAACGAAAGGGCCGCTAGTGCGGCCCTTTTTCGATATTGCAGAGACTGAGTGTGTGAGCTGGCTCAGTAGATACGTTCGAACAGACTCTCCGGCAGGGTGATCAGGGTTTCGAAGGGAACGAAATCCTGTTTTTCCTCGGTTTTCAGTTTGAGCTGAATGTCACCGCCCACCTCGCGGACGAAGTTGCGAACAGCGTCCATTCCCACGCCACGGCCGGAAATCTGTGATACCTGTTCGGCGGTAGACAAACCGGAGTGGAAGACCAGTTCGGCAATGTCTTTGTTGGCGAGGTCAGCGTTGTCGGCAATCAGGCCGTTTTCGATGGCCTTTTTGCGGATTTTACCCAGGGCCAGACCGCGGCCATCGTCGCTGATCGACAGCAGCAGCGAGCCATTGTTGCGGGCCGTTGTCACCTTGATGGTGCCGTACTCTTCTTTGCCGGCGGCGATCCGCTCTTCTGCCCGTTCGATACCGTGATCCACCGAGTTGCGCAGGCAGTGCATCAGCACATCATTGAGCATGCCCTTGGTTTTCTTCGACAGATACGCGGCGTTACAGGCAAGGGTGAGATTGGGTGAGGGTTTGTCGACGGCCTTGGCCAGTGAGGGCAAGGACTGACCGACATCGCGCACCGTTTCTTCGAGCGAGTCGCAGACTTCGCTGTAGAGGGTCTTCAACTGGCCTTCGAGCGCGCCCTGATAGGGGCCCAGCACATCGCTCTTGACCACTTCGTTGAGGGTGGCAATCAGCGATTTCACCGTGTCGGGGCTTGCGCCACCGGCCTGGGCTGCCTTCGCATCCAATCCAAGCTTGGTGCTGGCAACGCTGGAGTAGTGGTTGACTTCGTTTTCCAGTGTATCCAGCTCTTCGAGCAGGCGCTCGGGTTGCCATTCAGGTGCTTCGGTTTTGCGCAGGCTGTCGTAGGTGGCTTCGGCCAGGTGAGCGCATTCGGTAATGTAAGTGAGGCCAAAGGTGCGTGAGTTGCCCTTGATGGTGTGCATGTTGCGAAACAGCACCTGAATCAGATCGACATCGCAACCGGAAGCACTCTTGACCAGCTGGCGGTTCTTTTCCAGATAGCTGCGGGAACTCTCGAGGAAGTCGTAGAACTTCTCCACATTGAGGTTGAGAATCTGGCTGATGATGTCGAGGTCCTTCTTCTGCTCCACAGCGGCGAGTTGCAGCTGGCGCAGTTCGGTCACATCCCGCACCGTTACCATGATTTTTTCGATTTCGTCGTCGTTGATGATCGGGTTCCAGTCAACCTCGAATACCTGTTGTTTGCCATTGCGGGTGCGAACCAGTTCTTTTGGCAGCAGGTGCGAGTTGAAGTCCCACATCATTTCGTCGCAACCCACGAGGGACGCCACGGCGACCTGTACCTGATCTTTTTCGTCTTCACTGGCATCCACATCGGCCATTAACAGCTCCATGAAGGGGCGCTCGGCGATATCGTGGGTTTCGAAAATCTGTTCGAGGAACTTGGAGTATTCGTGGTGAATGCTCATGTCGCCCAAAATGGTAAACAAGCCCTGTTGCAGATTGCGCATCATGGCGCTGATGTCGTTGGTCTTCGACTGCAGCGCGGCGGTACGTTCCTGCACCTTGAGTTCGAGGTTGCGGTTGTGTTCTTCGATTTCTTCGCGCATCTCGATGTTTTTGAGGGTGATGACCAGCGAACGGGCAATCGAGGTCATGAATTCCTCATCGCCGTCCCGGTATTTGACTTCACCGGGCTGGCCCGAGAAGTTGATGGCGCCGATGATCCGATCACCGTCAATCATGGGTACGCACAAGAGTGCCACCCCTTCACCTTTGTGCGCGTCCACAAACCGCTCGTCTTTTTCGGTATTGGCGACAAACACGGGCACGCCGCTCCTGACTGCTGCGCCAATAATGCCTTCGCCCAGCCGGAACTTGCGTGGCTCGGGTTTGTCGTCACGCTCGGGGTAGAAGCCCTGAATGGTGAATTCCTCCTGGGAGTCATCGGCCAGAAAAATCGAGCCGTTTTCAAACCGGGCATGATCACTTAGCCGGCTCAGCACAATTCCCAGCGCTTTATTGCGGTCGTAGGTGAGGGTCAGAAGTTCGCCGATGGAGTTGATGGTCGCAAGATCGTTCATCTTTTTGCGAATGGTCAGGCGCATGGTGTTGAAGCTTTCCGACAGATCGCCCACCTCATCGCGGGAGCGCCGCACTACCTCGGCACTGTAGTCACCCTGCACAATCTTGCGCGCGACCTCGTTCAGGTACTTCAGCGGGTTGACGATAGGCTGCAGCACAAAATAGAACAAGATCAAGATGATCAGGTCGGTGCTGGCAAGCTGGATCAGAATGCTTTCGAGGTTCTTGCGCAAAACGGCCTGAATGTGACTGTCACTGACATAGAGCTTGAGTGACCCTACCGGGTTGCGTTCGCCGTTTTCTTCAAAAAACAGCTCGGTGCTGTCGATCCAGCTGTGCACCGGCGAAAGCTCTTCGGTCAGCTCGGGTTCGCCCTTGTCGTTCTTGACGATGCCGGCCAGGCTCTTGTCGGAGCCATCCAGAACCTGCATGCCGGCGAGGAACACCTCGGGGATTTCCGATAGCAGAATCTTGTTCAGAACGTCGCTGTCATAATTCCAGATCGGCACCGGCAAAGAGGTTTCCAGGCGCGCCTTGATGATCTTGATGTCGCGCTTCAAATCTTCGGTGAGTCTGGTTTGGGTGTCCCGGTAGTCGACATAGCCAAAGCTCAGCAAAACCGTTGACACTATAAACAGCAAACTGAGAGCCAGTTTCGATGTTATACCTCTCATAGCGTTCCTATCCTGTTCTGGGTTGAAAAAGTGGCCAGTGTGCACACTAATCAAAAATGATAGTTCAGGATGTCAGGAATGAAAGGAAAGCCGGAATCAAAATAAGGAGAAGTCCGCACGCGAAAAAGGCGAATAAAGAGGGCGGGAGTGGGGCTGATAAAAATGCGACAAGGTACCCTCAAAGAGGGACTGACCGACAGCGGCACCAATCGGGGTGCCGCTGTCGGCGAGGCTTAGATGACTTTTTGCTTTTTGGCGATCAGGTAACGCATTTTGGCGGGCATCAAGGTAAATGCCGTGACCATTGAACGGTTGATCCAGCCGTTGATGCAGGCTGGCTCGCCTTTCATCAGTGCTTCGTAACCCTGGGCGGCCACGGTATCGGCGTCCATCCACATCCACTTGGGCAGGGTATCGCGCAGTTTGGCGGCTCCCATGACATCATGGAATTCGGAGTAAGTGAAACCAGGGTGCAAGGAGGTGACATAAACGCCAAAGGGTTTGAGTTCCAGATCCAGTGCTTCGGACATGTGGCCTACATAGGACTTGACCGCGCCGTAAAGGCTGCCGCCCCATTCCGGGGTGAAGGCTGCGACCGAGGACACATTCAAAATGCGCCCGTACCCCCGGGCTTTCATCGCGGGGGCAAAGAGGTGACACAACTGCGTCACGCTGACCAGCATGACATTGAGAAACTCCTGGTGTTCTTTCCAGTCGGCATTGGAAAAACTGCTTTTGAGGGCATAGCCGGCGTTGTTGACCAGGGCGTCGATTTCAATGCCTGCGGCCTCTACGCTGTCGTAGAACTTCTTGGGGGCGCAGCCTTTGCTCAGGTCGGCGCTGATAATGAGGGAGGTTACTCCGTACTTTTGCCCCAGG
>JBFHRO010000014.1:0-27566 GCA_041591635.1 Oleiphilaceae bacterium
GTAGGTGACTGAATACGACTCAGGGTTGCAAGAAACTGTGCGGGATCGAAGTGGCGTATGTCGGCCCAGATCTTGCGATTGAGCTCCTGATTGGCTATGGCACGCTGCGCCAGAACGTCGCTCACCGGCCAGGGAATAAAAGGTTTTTCTTCCAGCGCGAAATCCATCAACGCCCGGAATTCCTCGGGGCTGGTCACAATCAGCGGGTTTTCATTGCGCTTGAGTCGTTGAGCCAGCTCGCTTTCATGCTCGAACACCCCGGCAGGGTTGAAGAGAATCAGCGACCCGACCTGATCGGGATAGCGTGCCGCATATTGGGACGCGATAGCGCCCCCCATGGAGTTTCCCACCAGATGAAAACGCGCCAGTTCCAGCTTGGTGACAAAGGCGTGCAAGGCGTCAACCTGGCTTGCGTAATCGTAATGGCCTTGCAGATTCTTGCTGCTGTCGCCGTGACCGGGCAAATCCACAATGACTACCCGGTATTGCGCTTTGAATTGCGCTGCCAGGCGCACCCAGTTGTCTTTATTGGCGGCGAAGCCGTGCACCATCAGGAGGGTTTCTGTGCTGGGCGGCTGGGTGGAGTCCAGGTAAACCAGGCGCTCGCCATCAATATCGGTGCTTTTGTAGCTCAAACCGGCGCGGCTGCGCTCACCTTCAAGTGCCAGATCGGTGAGGGTTACCTTGAAGTCGTTGCAGCCAACCAGCCACAGGCATAAAAAAAGCCAACCAAGTGCGTGAGCCGTGTTTTTCATTGTTCATTCCTTGCAGTCATGGGCGTTGCCAAACTAACGGTAAAAACCTGTTCTTGTCTATGGCCGAAATGGCACAATAAACACCTCAGCTTTATCGTTATTGGTTTTACCTGCACAGGACTAACGATGTCTTCACGCGCTCATGCCCTTGCTCGACCGTCCATGGCCAAAGCCGATGCTGTCGAGCCCTTGTGTGATGCTGTGTGTAGCGAGGTCGCCCGTTGTCTGGCCCTGGCACGCACTGTCTATAAAATCGCGATCACCATGCCGGAGATTCGCTTTGATCTGCGCGGTCGCAGTGCCGGACAGGCCCGTTTTAATGCAGCTGACCCCAATAAGGCCCCTGTGTTGCGTTTTAACGCAACTTTGCTGTGCGAGAACCCTGATGCCTTTTTGGCCGAAGTGCCGGCCCACGAGTGTGCTCATCTGGTGGTGGCTTGCCGGTGGCGGCACAAGGTGCGCCCGCACGGGGTGCAGTGGCAGCGTGTGAT
Organism: Oleiphilaceae bacterium; assembly: GCA_041591635.1. Lineage (GTDB taxonomy): Bacteria > Pseudomonadota > Gammaproteobacteria > Pseudomonadales > Oleiphilaceae > JACKOD01. Next base: position 1,247 of record JBFHRO010000014.1, read on the forward strand.
GCAGGAACTGTACGGGCTCGAACCCCGTGTCACCCACAAAATGGCCGTGGCGCCCTCAACACGAAAAAAATTCGCCTACCGCTGTGCCTGTGCCGGATCCAGACACCTGTTGGGCAGCATTCGTCATGCCAGAATCCAGTCGGGCAAGTCGGCCTATTTTTGCCGCCGGTGCGGCTGTTCGTTACGGCCGCACGCCTGACGCCCGCGTTTTTTTGGCAGGGCGGGGGAATCTGGTCTATGAATACTTGTCTTAAGGATTAATGCACTGCGGGCGCTTGTCTGTGCGCAGGCGTCACGCACCATACTGTTTGAGGTTTTCTGAATGCTTTTTGATGAAATGTTGACCATGCTGGCAAAAAACGATGGCTCTGACCTGTATCTAAGTACCGGCGCGCCGCCTTGTGCCAAGTTTCATGGCAAGCTCAAGCCACTGGAAGCAACCCCGCTGCGCCCGGGAGCCATCAAGGAGATTGCCTACTCCATCATGGACGAGGAGCAGCGCCACGATTTCGAGAAAGATCTCGAAATGAATCTGGCCTACACAATTGCCGGCATTGGCCGGTTTCGGGTGAATGTGTTCAAGCAGCGCAATGAAATATCCATTGTGGCGCGTAACATAGTGACCGAAATTCCCAGTGCGGATTCTCTGGGGCTGCCGCAAATTCTTAAAGACGTCATCATGGCCAAGCGGGGGCTGATTCTGTTTGTGGGCGCGACCGGATCGGGCAAGTCGACCTCGCTGGCGGCCATGATCGACCATCGCAACAGCAACAGTGGCGGGCACATCATCACGATTGAAGATCCGGTCGAGTTTATCCATCGTCACAAAAAAAGCATCATCAACCAGCGTGAAGTGGGGATGGATACGCGCAGCTACCATAATGCGCTCAAAAACACCTTGCGCCAGGCGCCGGATGTCATTTTGATTGGTGAGATCCGTGACCGTGAAACCATGGAGCACGCACTGGCGTTTGCCGAGACCGGCCACCTGTGTATCTCCACCTTGCATGCCAATAACGCCAACCAGGCGCTCGACCGGATTATCAACTTCTTCCCGGAAGAGCGGCGCCACCAGTTGCTCACGGATTTGTCGTTGAACCTGCGCTCTTTTATTTCCCAGCGCCTGATCCCTACGGTAGACGGCAAACGTTGTGCGGCCATTGAAATCCTGTTGGGAACGCCTTCGGTGAGTGAACTGATCAGCCGGGGCGAGGTCGAAAGTATCAAGGAAATCATGGAGAAATCCGAAAACCTCGGTATGCAGACTTTCGATTCGGCACTGTTCAAACTGTATCAGGAAGGGCGTATCAGTCTGGATGAGGCGCTCAAGAATGCCGATTCTGCCAACAACCTGCGCCTGAAAGTCAAGCTGGCACAAGGTAACGGTGGCGGTGGGGAGAAAACCGGCGGCCTGTCACTGAGTCTGGTCGAGGATAAAAAGAAAGAGGATGAGGAGGGGTGAGCTTGGTGATCACCCGCGCCTAACTAAAGGTGCCAGCGAATCTGGCCTTCGCCTTCGGGTGTGATTTTCCACCATTTTTCATCTTCGGGATTTTCGTCTTCAGCCCAGCTGGTAACGGCGCAGCGGGTTTCACAGCCCAGAGCCGTTGTTACCGCCCTGGCGCAGACCAGATCGTTGGGCCAGGGCGTGTCCGGTGAGTCGAACCAGAGGCTGGCAAAGCCCTTTACGGCTTCTGGCACCAGCAGGAAAGGAATTTCGATCGCTGCGGTTTCAATGCTGCCGCGCACACGCGCCTGGCTCTGCTCGCTGATTTTCATGCGCGTGCCCAGTTGTTCCAGCCACTGCAGTACCGCCGGGAGCTTGGCACCCTTGATGTAGATTTCAATGTCTGGCGTTGCCGGGGTTGATGTTTCCAGTGGCATAAACGGATTCCAAAGCAGGTGGTGTGATGGCCATGACGTGCTGGCCGGCTAGTTGTCGTGAAACTCGTCGTCTTGTCGGCGTCCAAAGCCTTTCAGGCGCTCTCTAAGCAAACCCCAGTAACCCGTGGCAGCAAGGAACAGGCCAGCACTGGCGATGGCAATGGCACCGAGCGCGAATATTTCCTGGTTAAGCGACGGCGGCAGATACATGTTGCTGCCCACCAGTGCGAAAAGCCCACCCATGGCACAGAGCCCACCGGTAAGAAATCGATGGAAGTGCTTGAGCTGGGCGGGTTTTTCGTCACGTGATGGCATGCAGTTTTGCCCCGGATCAGGGTTCTCCCAGCAGTTTTTCCAGAATCCGCTGATAAATCCGCGAAAGCGCATCCAGATCCTTGATGCTGGTGTTTTCATTGACCTTATGGATGGTGGCATTTACCGGGCCAAGTTCCACCACCTGCGCGCCGGTGGGGGCAATAAAACGGCCATCCGAGGTACCGCCCGAGGTGGAAAGCTCGGCCTCGACGCCGGTGATTTCCCGAATGGCGCCAAGACTGGCTTCTACCAGCGGGCCCTCGGCGGTCAGGAAGGGGTGCCCGCTGACCTCCCAAGTCAGGTCATAGTTCAGTTGATGCTTGTCCAGAATGGCGCTCACCCGCTGCTGAATCTGCGCCACGGTCAATTCGGTCGAGAAACGGAAGTTGAACAGCACCTGTTTTTCGCCGGGAATCACGTTGCTGGCCCCGGTCCCTGACTGGATGTTGGTGATCTGAAAACTGGTCGCGGGAAAAAACGCGTTGCCCTCATCCCAGATCTCGGTAGAGAGCTCGGTCAGTGCCGGCACGGCCCGGTGAATCGGGTTGTCGGCCAGGTGCGGGTAGGCCACATGGCCTTGCACGCCCTTGACAAGCAATTTGCCGTGCAAAGAGCCGCGGCGGCCGTTTTTGATCACGTCGCCCACCCGGTGCGTGCTTGAGGGCTCACCAATGAGGCACCAATCGATTTTTTCAGCACGCGCCTCCAGGGTTTCAATGACCTTGACCGTACCGTTGTGCGCCGGGCCTTCTTCATCACTGGTGATCAGAAAGGCGATGGAGCCCCGGTGGTTAGGCGTGCTGGCCAGGAACCGTTCGCAGGCGGTCACAAAAGCAGCGAGGCTGCCTTTCATGTCGGCGGTGCCGCGGCCATAAAGGGTGTCGCCGATGATGGTTGGCTCAAAGGGCGGGTAATCCCATTTTTCGAGCGGGCCGGTGGGCACCACATCGGTGTGGCCGGCAAAGGCCAGTACCGGGCCGGTATCACCGCGACGGGCCCAGCAATTGGTCACATCGTCGAACACCATGGCTTCAAACCGAAAGCCAAGCTTTTCCAGCCGTTCCCGCAGCAGTGCCTGACAACCGGCATCGTGGGGCGTGGTGGAGGCCAGGCGGACAAAATCCTTGCACAGTTCAATGGTGTCGGAATAGGGCGACTTGGGTGGAGCCGCGGAGCGTTCAGGATCAAGCGTCATGATTAATTATTCGCATGCAGTTCGGCATTGAGTTCAATGGCGGTCTTGTTGGTTTTGCATTCAACCTGACCGGTGGTGGAGTTGCGGCGGAACAGCAAGTCGGATTTTCCGGCGAGGTCGCGCGCCTTGCAGGTTTCCACCGGCTGATTCTGGTCATCAAGTACCAGTACCTTGGTGCCGGCCGTGACATACAGTCCCGACTCAACGGTGCAACGGTCACCCAGCGGAATGCCGATACCGGCATTGGCGCCCAAAAGGCAGTTCTGGCCCACCGAAATGACGATGTTGCCACCACCGGACAAGGTGCCCATGGTGGAACAACCGCCGCCCAGATCCGAGCCGTGGCCGACCACCACGCCGGCGCTGATGCGGCCTTCCACCATGGAAACGCCCTGGGTGCCGGCATTAAAGTTAACGAAGCCTTCGTGCATGATGGTGGTTCCCTCGCCAATGTAGGCGCCCAGCCGTACCCGCGCCGCATCGGCAATGCGCACCCCCTGAGGGACCACGTAGTCGGCCATCTGGGGGAACTTGTCGATCGACTTGACCTCCAGCAGACGCCCTTCCAGTCGTGCCTGCAACTGGCGCGCAGGCAGTTCGGCCAGATCAATCGCGCCTTCGTTGGTCCAGGCCACGTTGGGCAGCAGGCCGAACATGCCGGTCAGATTCAGGCCGTGAGGTTTGACCAGCCGATGCGATAACAAATGCAGCTTGAGATAGACTTCGGGCGTGCTGGCAGGGGCCGTGTCTGCGTCAAGCAACAGGGCAACCAGGGGTTGACGGCTTTGACAAAGCTGGCGTGCCAGCTGCGCCTGGGCTCTGGCGGTAGTGCAGTCCAGTGATTCCAGCGCCGTGGCCAGCCGGGCCAGCTGGTCCGCACGCAAAACTTCGGGTTGTCCGGAGGTCAGAGGGAGCACCGTGCGCAGCGCTGCAACCAGTGAGGTTTCGGGATTGAGCACAGGAGCCGCGTAGAAGACTTCAAGCCACTGTTGTTTGGCGTTTTGGGTGCCAATGCCCATTGCAAATGCAAAACTCATGAGAAATCGTTTTCCTTTGTGTCATTAACCAGTTATGTCAATTACGGCCAAGTCCAGCGGCGGGGCCGGTAAGCCGGTAAAAACAGACCCTGTTACCCCGGGCTCGGATCAGGTGTCTTGAGTACCACAGCACGCCACACGTCAGGGTTGAAACCCGTCAGGGTCTGATTTTCCACCACCAGGATAGGCCGCTTGATCAGAGAAGGCTGTTCCATCATGGTCGTGATCGCCCGCTCCTGTGTCATCTGGTCGCGTTGATCTTGATCCAGCTTGCGCCAGGTCGTGCCTTTACGATTGACGATGGTTTCCCAGCCAAACTCCGCCACCCAGGACGCCAGCGCATCACCGGGTACGCCGGCCTTCTTGTAGTCATGAAAGCGATACGCGACGCCTTGGGCATCGAGCCAATGCATGGCCTTTTTCATGGTATCGCAGTTTTTGATGCCATATAAAACAGCCGTAGGATGCGAGAGTGCAGTCATCAAGTCCTTGCTCGTCCTTTGGGGTGGGTTAATCAGCGTTTTCGGGCTTGTCGCCCCCTGTTTGCTATGGTGGTCAGCACCTTACCCTGGCAGCGATTTTACGTAATCCCGAATTCGCCGGGCGGCCTCGATACACTCGCCAAGCGGTGCCACCAGCGCCAGTCGTATGCGGTTCTTGCCCGGGTTTTCGCCGTTCACCGTCCGCGAGAGAAATTGCCCTGGCAGCACCGTCACATTCTTTGCGGCAAACAAGCCTTGCGCAAAGTCGATGTCACATAAGGGGGTTTCGAGCCATAAGTAAAAGCTGGCATCGGTTTGTTGCACTGGCATGACTTCGGCCAGAATCGGGATCACGGCCGCAAATTTCTCGCGATACAGGTCACGGTTGAGCATGACGTGCTGTTCGTCCTGCCAGGCGGCAATACTGGCCATTTGGGTCGGAACGGGCATGGCGGCGCCGTGGTAGGTGCGGTATTGCAAATACTTGCCCATGACTGCGGCATCGCCGGCAACGAATCCCGAGCGCAAACCGGGCAGGTTGGAGCGTTTGGACAGGCTGTGAAATACCATGCAACGGGCGTAGTCGTGGCGCCCCATGGCTGCACACACTTGTAACAGGCCGACGGGCGGGTTCGCCTCATCGGGGTAGATTTCGCAATAGCATTCATCCGAGGCGATCACGAAATCGTATTGATCGGCCAGTTCAATCAACCGCTTGAGTGTCGCGGCGGGAATCACCGCACCGGTCGGATTGCCCGGTGAGCAGATGAACAACAGCTGGCAGGCTTGCCACACCTGGGGTGAAACGCTCTCAAAATCACACAAATACTGCTGATCGGCACGGCAGGGCAAGAAATAGGGCGTAGCCCCGGCCAGCAGGGCGGCTCCCTCGTAGATCTGATAGAAGGGGTTGGGGCTCACGACCAGTGCTTCGCGCTGTCGATCAATAATCGCCTGGGTAAAGGAAAACAGCGCCTCACGCGTACCGGCCACCGGCAATACCTGGGTTTCAGGGCACAGACGTTCCAGCAAGAACCGCCGCGTCGCCCAAGTCGCGATGCTGTCGCGTAATTCTGCCAATCCCTTGGTTGAGGGGTAAACAGACAGCAAGGAGAGATGGCTGGCCAGGGTTTCAAGGACAAAGGCCGGGCTGGCATGCTTGGGTTCGCCAATAGACAGGGCGATGTGGGGCAAGGCCGCCGGTGGGGTAATGCCCTGTTTGAGGCGCGTCAGCTTTTCAAACGGATAGGGTTGCAGGTGAGCTAGATCCGGGTTCATGTCCTGTCCTTGCGGTTTTAGTTTGCCTGAGCCTGTTCATCCAGCGCCGTCGCAATTTGCTGCTGTAACTTGGTGCACAGAGCAGGATCGCTCAGCGGGTTGCCCTGGGCATCAATGATGAAGAAAACGTCCTCTACCCGCTCACCCAGCGTGGCAATACGGGCATTGACCAGGTTAACGTTGTTTTCGAGCAGAATGCGGCCAACGCGGGCGAGCAGTCCGGGGCGGTCGGGCGTGATGACTTCCATCAGGGTGCGATGATGAATCATGTCATTGCTGAATGTGACTTCGGTCGGAAAGGCGAAATGCTTCAGCTGCCGTGGCGTACGTCGCTGGATGATATCCGGATAGGTCTCCGGATGATCGAGTTCTTCCACCAGTCGCTCGTGGATGCGTTGACGCCGTTGCGGATCGTGCGCCAGCGACTGATGTTTCTCGTCAAGCACCACGAAATTGCTCAGCACGCAGTTACTGGTGCTGGCGTTGATGCGGGCGTTGACGATGTTCAGGTTCAGTTGCTCAAGAATGGCGGTGGTAGCGGCAAACAGATCCTTGCGCAGACGCGAATACACCATGATCTGGGTGTAACCGTCGGCAATGTTGCCCTGGATGTCCTTGATCAGCACCAGCGGCTTGTCACTGGAGGCGTGGCGCAAAATCGACGCCGTTTGCCAGGCGATTTCGGCGGTCGAATCCTGCAGAAAATAGTCGTCTTCCAGGGTATCCCAGAGGGCGTCAATCTGCGAATCGGTAAAGTTCTCGGCATTGAGCAACTCTCTTGCTTCCACCTTGGTCGCGGCGATCCAGTCGTCACGGCTGATGGGGTTGTCGATGCCGCGACGCAGCGCCCGTTTGGCTTCAATGTAGAGCTGGCGCAGCAGCGATGCGCGCCAGGAGTTCCAAAGGCTGGGGTTGGTGGCGGCAATATCGCAAACCGTCAGCACATACAGGTAATCCAGGTGTACCTGGCTGGGGATCAGTTTGGCAAAGGTGTGAATGACGTCCGGATCCACAATATCCTTGCGTTGGGCCGTCATGGACATCAGCAAATGATTCAAGACCAGCCAGCCGACCAGTTGTGTATCGCGCAAACTCAGATGGTGGCGCTGACAGAAGGCTGCAACATCGGCTGCCCCCAGGGTGGAGTGATCACCGCCCCGGCCTTTTCCGATGTCGTGGTACAGGCCGGCAATATAGAGCAGCTCCTGTTTGGGTATGCGGTGAATCAGACGCGTCGCCAGGGGGAAGTCCTTGATCGATTCCGGTTCCTTGAGTTTCACCATGTTCTTGACCACCCGCAGCGTGTGGGCATCCACTGTGTAGGCATGAAACAGATCGTGCTGCATCTGACCTATCACACGGCCAAACTCGGGCAAATAGCGCCCCAGTACGTTATAGCGTTTCATGCACGACAGGGTTTCGTGCAGCGCATGGGGCGTCTTGAGAATCTCCATGAACAGGGTGGTGACCGCAAGGTTCTTGCGAAAATTGCGGTCGATCAGGTGCCGGTGGGCACGCAAGGCGCGGATAGTGGTTGCCCTGACGCCCTTGATTTGCGGGTTTTGCGCCATGAGCAGAAAAATTTCCATCATGGTATAGGGCATGTGGGAGAAGGTTTGCGGGTTAATGACTTCGATGTAGCGGTTACGGGTTTGAAAGCGGCGATTGATGTTCTGGATTTCCTCACTTTCGCCCTTGCGCAAAATGGCTTCGTCGAAGTGCTGCAGAATCACGTCGGTCAGCTCCGCCAGTCCCAGCACGGTGCGGTAGTACTTCTGCATCATGCGCTCAACGCCCAGCCTGTCCTCGCGATCCTTATAACCCAGCATGTCGGCGAGTTTCTTCTGGTAGTCAAACAGCAGGCGGTTTTCATTGCGTCCCGCCAGCATCTGCAGACCGTAGCGCAGTTTCCATAAAAAGGTTTCGCCGTTACGAAGAACCTTGTATTCCTCGTTGGTCAGAAAATCAAAACGGGTCAGTTGCGAGGTGCAGCTCAAGCCAAAGTGGCGCTTGGTAATCCAGCCAATGGTCTGGATATCACGCAGCGTGCCCGGCGAGGCTTTGATATTGGGTTCAAGATTGTATTCGGTGTCACTGTATTTTTCGTGGCGCTCGTACTGCTCTTCGCGTTTGGCGAGAAAATACGCCCGATCGCTGCACACTTCGTCGGAATACACCCGCATACTCAATTCGTTGCATAAGCTGGGGTTGCCTGCGATGGTGCGGGTTTCGATGAGATTGGTGGCAATCGTGATGTCCTTGCGGGCGTTCTCGATGCATTCCTCAAGGGTTCGAACGCTGTGGCCGATGTCCAGACGCAAATCCCACAGCAAGGTAATGAATCGGGTCAATAACTCACCCAGGGCTGGCGAGATTTCGTGCCGCGCGAGAATCAGCAGGTCGATATCAGAAAAGGGATGCAGCTCGCCCCGGCCGTAACCGCCCACGGCGACCAGACTGATTTCGTTGTCATTGCCCCAATCAAACCGCCGCCACAACAATGCCAGTATTTGATCGACAAACCAGGCGCGACAATGGATAAGCTCGCGGGTCTTGTGACGCTCAAGAAAATGCTGGTTCAGCCATTGCGCAAAGTTGTTCAAGGCATTGCGAAGGGTTGGCACAGGCTTGCTGGAGGCATCCAGTGCGTGCTGGATGGCCACGGGCGAAAGCTCCGCATGCTGCTCCAGAAGGTCGGTAAGAGAATTTCGTAATGCCATAGGTCAATAACAGCTGCGTGCGTCAGGAGGATGAGGGTCAGGTATGGACGAGGTAGTCGCGACTACCCGTGAACCCCGTTAGTGATCAGGTGCCGCTCTTCGTTGCGCAGGGTGAGTATCTCATGCCCCTCTTCCGTGACCAAGATGGTGTGTTCCCACTGGGCCGATAACCGGTGATCCTTGGTAACCACTGTCCAGCCGTCCGCCAGCAGTTTGCAATGCCGTTTTCCTTGGTTGATCATGGGCTCGATGGTAAAGGTCATGCCTGCTTTGAGCGCCATTCCTGTGCCCTTCTTGCCATAGTGCATTACCTGGGGCTCCTCATGAAATACGGCCCCGATGCCGTGTCCACAGTACTCTTCCACCACCGAATAATAATTGCTTTCAGCGTGCTGCTGGATAACAGCGCCAATATCGCCCAGCCGCGTGCCAGGGCGCACCAGCTCAATGCCCTTGTACATGCATTCCTGAGTGACTTTCACCAGGCGTTCGACTGCCGGAGTAGGGGGGCCGATAAAAAACATCTTGCTGGTATCACCGTGGTAGCCGTCCTTGATCACGGTAATATCAATATTGATGATATCGCCGTTTTTCAGTTTTTTGCTGTCCGACGGAATGCCATGACAAATGACCTGGTTGACGGAGGTGCAAATCGACTTGGGAAAGCCTTTGTAATTCAGCGGTGCTGGAATTGCCTTTTGAACTTCGGTGATATAGGCATGGCAAATCCGATCCAGTTCTCCCGTGGTAATCCCGGCCTGAACGTGTGGCTCGATCATTTCCAGAACTTCCGCCGCCAGGCGGCCGGCAACACGCATTTTTTCGATTTCTTCCGGGGTTTTGATACTTACTTTCATTCACAGATTCGCTGTATTCGATAGGGTGTATGGCTTCGGGCAACAAGAACACACATATGCGCCCAAAATAGTGACGGATCTCAAGGTTGCCCATTCTACCCATTTGGAGGCTGTAGTTGTAGTGATCGGTTCGTGATCAAGCCTTCGGCTTTATGTTGCCCCGGAAATATGGTATAAAGCGCGCGCTCTTGAATAATCACAAGAGACTGTAAATACACACACGAACCAGCACCTAAACCTGGGTGCCCTGAGACACAGGCGCGAAAACAGTGGTTTTTGCCCATCGCAGGGTCGGGAATGGGGGTTCGTGGAGGTCTAACCCAAATGTATCCTGAGGACTATTATGGCAACTGTATCTATGCGTGACCTGCTCAAGGCAGGTGTTCACTTCGGTCACCAGACGCGTTACTGGAACCCAAAGATGGGCAAATACATCTTTGGCGCGCGCAACAAGATCCATATCATCAACCTTGAGCACACAGTGCCGGCGATGAACGATGCGCTGGCCATGGTGAAGAAGCTGGCCGAAAACAAGAACAAGGTTCTGTTTGTCGGCACCAAGCGTGCTGCCAGCAAGGTCATCAAAGACGAAGCCAGCCGTGCCGCCATGCCTTATGTCAACCATCGCTGGTTGGGTGGCATGCTCACCAACTACAAGACCATCCGTCAGTCGATTCGCCGCTACCGTGACCTGGAAACCCAGAGTCAGGATGGCACCTTCGCAAAACTGACCAAAAAAGAAGCCCTGATGCTGACCCGTGAAATGGAAAAGCTCGAGCGTTCAATTGGCGGTATCAAGGATATGGGTGGCTTGCCCGATGCGTTGTTTGTTATCGACGTTGATCACGAGCGCATTGCCATCAAAGAAGCCAACAAGCTCGGAATTCCGGTTATCGGGATTGTGGATACCAACAGTGATCCGGATGGGGTGGATATTGTCATTCCCGGTAACGATGACGCCATTCGTGCGATTGAGATCTATGCCCGCGCCATGGCAGATTCCTGTGTTGAAGGCCGCTCAAACGCAGGCGGTGCTGATGACTTCGTTGAGGTTAAAGACGCCCAAGCCAGCAGCGAAGCCGCAGAGTAAGCTGCTCTCGCCCCAATGTCTGGGTGCATGGAGTGACGCTTGAAAAAAGAGGGGAGCTGATCCCCTTTTTTTCGGTTAAAAATTGGGCTGAAGCTGCAGGTAGCCCCTGTATCGGTTTCAGCTGGCAAAGATTTCACAGATAGGGCTGATAAGGCCGAAATTCAAAGAGGATAGGACATGGCTGACATTACCGCAGCAATGGTAAAAGAACTTCGTGAACGTACTGGCCTTGGAATGATGGAGTGCAAAAAGGCACTTGTGGAAGCCGGTGGCGATATTGAAAAGGCGATTGATGATTTGCGTAAATCATCCGGCCTCAAGGCAGCCAAGAAAGCGGGTCGTACCGCCGCCGATGGTGTGGTGCTGTTGAAAGTGGCGGCTGATCACAGTCATGCCGTGCTGCTGGAAGTGAACTCAGAGACCGATTTCGTTGCTCGCGACGACAACTTCCTGGCGTTTGCCAATGAAGTGCTGGATGCCGCGCTGGCCAGCAAACAAACGGATGTGGCCGCACTGATGGAAGGTGCGCTGGAGTCACGCCGGCAGGGCCTGGTGCAGAAGATCGGCGAAAATATCAGTGTGCGCCGTGTGGCGCTGGTTGAGTCTGAGGTGGTCGACGGGTATGTGCACTCCAACAACCGCGTTGCTACGGTTGTCGCCTTGACTGGCGGTACGCCGGATCTGGCAAGAGACATCGCCATGCATGCCACGGCAGTCAACCCACGGGTTGTGCGCGGTGAAGATATGCCGGCCGAGGCGGTGGAGAAAGAGAAGGACATCATCCGCTCGCAGCCTGACATGGCAGGCAAGCCTGCTGAAATCGTTGAAAAAATGATGGTTGGCCGAATCAACAAGTTCCTCAAGGAAAACAGCTTGCTGGATCAGCCGTTTGTCAAAAACCCGGATCTGACCATTGCTGCCCTGGCAAAAAATGCGGGCGCGGAAGTGAATAGCTTTGTGCGCTTCGAAGTGGGTGAAGGCATTGAAAAAGAAGTCGTTGATTTCGCGGCTGAAGTGGCGGCCGCAGCGGGCTTGTCCAAGTAATATTCTGTCGCTATGACTGAATGACTTGTGATTCAGCTGTTTTAAAGCCGTTTTGCATTGCAAGACGGCTTTGCAGCAAGCTGTAGTGAGTGAGACAACAAGCTGTGTTGAGTAAGACAAATAGTGTAATGGTGTGAGCAGCTTTCGTCGGCGATGAAAACCTGACCTGCGGCGCGGCGGATTGTATCGAAAAATTCGCGTTATTGCGCTTCGCAACCTGTGTATGCCTACTAGCGTGAGATTATTCAAATGCCTCCAGTGACCAAATCCCAACCCAAATACAAACGCATTCTTCTCAAGCTCAGCGGCGAAGCCTTGATGGGCGAAGAAGATTTCGGTATCGATCCCAAAGTGCTTGATCGTATGGCACTCGAAGTTGGCCAGTTGATCGGCATTGGTGTGCAGGTCGGAATGGTGATTGGCGGGGGGAACTTGTTCCGGGGAGCCTCCCTCAGCGCGGCGGGCATGGACAGGGTCACCGGTGATCACATGGGCATGCTGGCGACGGTCATGAACGCGCTGGCGATGCGTGATGCACTGGAACGTTCGAATATTTCAACCCGGGTCATGTCTGCGATTCCCATGAGCGGCATCGTTGAGCATTACGACAGACGCCGTGCCATTCGCGATCTGCGTGAAGGTGATGTGGTGATTTTTGCTGCCGGCACCGGTAACCCCTTCTTTACCACGGATTCTGCTGCCTGTCTCAGAGGGATCGAAATCGATGCCGATGTTGTGCTCAAGGCAACCAAAGTAGATGGTGTGTATAATGCGGATCCCATGAAAGATCCGAACGCCACGCGCTTTGATCATTTAAGTTATGATCAGGTACTGGATATGAAGCTCGGCGTGATGGATCTCACCGCGATTTGTCTGTGTCGTGACCACGACATGCCGGTACGGGTCTTCAATATGAATAAAGTGGGTGCGTTGACCAACATTGTCGTTGGTGAAAACGAAGGCACGCTTATTGAAAAAACGCTGCGTTAATGGTGTGTCTGAAAGCCATATTGGCGGCATGAGTGCCGGATAACTTGATGCGTACTATCACCTTTTAGCAGAGGGACAGGACTGTGATAAACGATATAAAAAAAGAAACCGAACAGCGGATGAAAAAAAACCTGGAAGCTGTGGGTGTGGCCTTTAACAAGATTCGCACGGGGCGTGCACATCCGAGCATTCTGGATACGGTGTTTGTATCCTACTACGGTGTTGACACTCCCTTAAAGCAAGTCGCCAATGTCAACGTAGAAGATGGTCGTACTCTCGCGATCACAGCCTGGGAGCGCAACATGACGCCGGCTATCGAGAAGGCCATCATGGCGGCGGACCTTGGTTTGAATCCCTCCACCAACGGCGAAGTGATTCGTGTCCCAATGCCCTCGCTGACCGAAGAAACCCGCCGCGATATGGTCAAGCTGGCACGTGCCGAAGCCGAGAACGGTCGAGTGGCAATACGCAACGGGCGTCGCGATGCCAATAGTGACATCAAGGATCTGCTCAAGGAAAAAATGATCACAGAAGACGAGGAACGTCGTGCCATGGACGATGTCCAGAAACTCACGGACAAGTACATCGCTGAAGTGGACAAACTCTTGACAGAGAAGGAAGCGGACTTGCTTGCGGTATAGTTATAGCGCACTGAGCAAAGTCTAGGTTCTGCGAAGATAGGCCGGGTAATGAGACCGGCCTTTGTGTTTTGGATGAATGGCAACCGTCAGGAAAACCAGGAACCCGTTATGTTGGAAAAGATCTCGGCACAGATACCCTTGACTGCGGATAATCGGCCGCGTCATGTCGCTATCATTATGGATGGCAACAACCGGTGGGCCAAGCGCAACCGGTTATTGGGTATTGCCGGCCACACTGCGGGGGTGGAAGCGGTGAGGGCGGTGGTGGAAACCTGTCTGGCCGAGGGGGTTGAAGTGCTTACCCTGTTTGCGTTCAGCAGCGAGAACTGGCGTCGCCCCGAAGAAGAGGTGGGGGCGCTGATGAAGCTTTTTTTACTTGCCCTGCAGCGGGAAGTAAAAAAACTGCACCGCAATAACATCCGGCTGCGCATCATGGGGGACACCAGCCGTTTCAATGAAACCCTGCGGGAGCATATTCAGCAGGCTGAGGCCCTGACGGCACAGAACACCAAAATGACGCTGGTGGTGGCGGCCAACTACGGCGGTCGCTGGGATGTCACTCAAGCCACCCGGCGCATTGCCTCTCTGGTTGCCGCCGGCGAGATTTCGATGCAGGAGGTCGATGAAGACCTGGTGCAGTCGTTTATCTGTCTGGGGGACTTGCCGATGCCGGATCTTTGCATTCGAACGGCGGGAGAGAAGCGGGTGAGCAATTTTATGCTCTGGCAATTTGCTTACACCGAGTTCTATTTTACCGATATTTTCTGGCCCGATTTCCGGCATGATGAAATGCGCAAGGCGCTCGGTGAATATGCCCTTCGGCAGCGCCGTTTTGGACAAACCGATGATCAGATCTCAAAAAACTGAGTATGGGAGCAATGAGGCGGTGAATCCTGCATACCACAGGGCGTAGCGGCTGACTATTTGGCATGATTGAGAAAACAACTTCAGGACGAACACAGTGTTAATGCAGCGTTTTATTACAGCCATGATTTTGGCCCCACTGGCGATTGGCGGGATTTTTTTCTTGAGCCCGGCCTACTTTGCCTTGTTTATTGCTGGTGTCGTAGTTTTGGGGGCCTGGGAATGGGCCAATCTTGCCGGCTATGAGCAGCCGCTTGCACGTTGGGGGTATGCCGCCTTTGTGGGGGCGGCGCTGTACTTTGTGCAGTGGTTGCCGGCGGCACTGGTGCTTGGTGTGAGTGGTTTGTGGTGGGCGCTGGCCTTGTACTGGGTGATGACCTATCCGGGAACGCAGGAGCAATGGCAATCTCAGCGGGTACGACTGGGGTTGGGGTTGCTGGTGCTGATTCCTACCTGGCAGGCACTGGTATTGCTGCGTGGGTCTTCATTGCAGGTGCTGCCCGAGCTTAGCAATTTATGGATTATTTTCTACATAATGTCGCTGGTCTGGGGGGCTGACGTTGGGGCTTATTTTGCAGGCCGGCGATGGGGCAAGAAAAAGCTGGCGCCCAAAGTATCACCGGGCAAGTCCTGGGCGGGCGTCTGGGGCGGTTTGACAACCATTGCTGTGATCAGTCTGGGGGCCTCTTTCGTGCTGGCGCTGACGCCTGCAATGACGGCAGCCTTGCTACTGGTCAGCTTGCTGACTGGCGCCGTGTCTGTGCTGGGGGATTTGCTTGAAAGCATGCTCAAACGTCATCGAGGAATCAAGGACAGCAGTCAGTTGCTGCCCGGACATGGGGGGGTTCTGGATCGCATTGACAGCCTTACCGCTGCCATCCCGGTCTTTACCCTGATTCTTCTGGCAAGCGGCAGTTTTGCATGAAACGGGTGACGGTGTTAGGCGCGACAGGCTCCATCGGACGTAGCACCCTGGATGTGATTGCCCGTCATCCCTCGCTGTTTTCGGTTTACGCACTCACCGCGCACTCGAACGTGGATGAGATGTTTGAGTTGTGCTGCCAGTTCCATCCTGAAATCGTGGTGATGGCTGATGCAAAAGCGGCGGCAAGACTCAGTGACAGATTGCAGCAGGCGAAACGGAATATTGCCGTGCAAACAGGCTGTGCATCCATGGAGGCCGCCGCCGCTCACCCCGAGGTCGATTATGTGATGGCGGCTATCGTTGGGGCTGCCGGTTTGCGGCCGGCCTTGGCAGCCGCGCAAGCGGGTAAACGGGTGTTGCTGGCGAACAAGGAGGCTCTGGTGATGACCGGGCACCTCTTTATGGATGCGGTGGCACAGTCCGGCGCAACGCTGATGCCGATTGACAGTGAACATAATGCGATCTTTCAGTGTTTACCGGGCACCTATCGCAGTGGATCGACAGCTCCGGGGGTGAGCAAAATTCTGTTGACCGCATCGGGCGGCCCGTTTCGACAGTGGTCGACGCGGGATATGGCACAGGTGACACCGGCGCAGGCCTGCAAACATCCCAACTGGACGATGGGGCGAAAAATCTCGGTAGATTCGGCCACCTTGATGAATAAGGGGCTGGAGCTGATTGAGGCCTGCTGGCTCTTTAATACCACACCAGACAGAATCCAGGTGGTGGTGCACCCGCAGAGCATTGTGCATTCAATGGTTGAATTTACCGACGGTTCGGTGTTGGCCCAGATGGGAAGCCCCGATATGCGTACGCCGATCGCTTTCGGTTTGGGATGGCCGCAGCGTATCAGCTCCGGTGTGTCGTCGCTGGACTTTCTCAGACTGGGTAGTCTGGAATTTGAGGCGCCTGATCTGGTTCGGTTTCCCTGTTTGAGATTGGCCCAAGAGGCTTTCTTAAATGGTGGCACCTCGTGTGCCATTCTCAACGCAGCCAATGAAGTGGCGGTTGAGGCGTTTCTAAATGGTAACCTCGGTTTTACTGCGATTCCTGATATTATCGAACAAACCCTTGGGCGCATGGCATCCCGCAAGGCGAGTTCGGTAGAGGTTGTTTTGGAAGATGATCTTTCTGCCAGACAGTTGGCGCACAGTTTGATCCATCGTCACTGATTCTGGTATTTCAATGGAAGTGCTTCAACACATTCTGGCTTTAGTGATTACCCTTGGTATCCTGGTGACCATTCATGAGTTTGGTCATTTCTGGGTTGCCAGGCGCTGTGGCGTTCGGGTGTTGCGTTTTTCGGTAGGTTTTGGCAAGCCATTGTGGATGCGAAAAGACCGATTTGGAACCGAGTACGCGATTGCCGCCATTCCCCTGGGTGGTTACGTGAAAATGCTTGACGAGCGGGAGGGTTCCGTTGCCCCCGACGAATTGCATCAGGCTTTTAACCGCAAGCCTGTCGGTCAGCGTATTGCCATTGTGGCGGCTGGCCCACTGGCGAACTTCGCCTTTGCTGTTCTGGCCTACTGGCTGATGTTTTTGTGGGGCTTTAACGCCCTGGTGCCCACCCTGGGTGAAGTACGGCCAGAATCGCCGGCCGCCATAGCCAATATCCAGTCTCCTGGTGAAATTGTCGGTGTTGATGGGGTAGCGGTTGCAACCTGGCAGGATGTCGGGTTACAGCTCTTGTCGCGCCTTGGGGATACGGGTGACATAGTGCTTGAGGTGGCGGTGGATAAATCGGATACCGTCAGGCACTACGCTATTCCTGTTTACGAGTGGCTGGCAGAGATTGACTCGCCGGATCCTATTTC
The DNA here is from genome assembly GCA_041591635.1 of Oleiphilaceae bacterium. GTDB lineage: Bacteria > Pseudomonadota > Gammaproteobacteria > Pseudomonadales > Oleiphilaceae > JACKOD01. The sequence goes on from JBFHRO010000014.1 coordinate 18,386, forward strand.
CGCGTTGGGATTGGTACCACGGCGCCCGGCCATACCCCCGGTGATAGGCGTGGTGGCTGAGGGTGAGGCCGCCAGTCGGGCCGGTTTGTTGCCCAATGATAGAGTGACGCACGTTGATGGGCAGCCAATCTCAACCTGGGGCGAATTTGTTGGCGTTATTCAGGGTTCGGCAGGAAAGAGGCTGGATGTCGAGGTGCTGCGTGCGGGGGCGCCTCTGATGCTTGCGCTGACGCCGGGAGAGCGTGCGGCCAGCGAGGGTGCCGGCGGATTTATCGGTGTCGGCGTGGCGCCCTTTGATATTCCTGACGAGTTCATTCGAACCATCCGATATGATTTCTTCTCGGCCTTTTCGCACGCGTTGGACAAGACGTGGGACGATACTGCCATGACCCTGGGCGCGATCAGAAAAATGCTCGAGGGCCTGATTTCGGTTAAAAACCTCAGCGGCCCCATTACCATCGCCCGTGTGGCAAGTTCATCGATCAGCAGTGGCGTTGAATCCTTTTTGCGATTTCTGGCGTTACTAAGCATCAGCCTGGGGGTTTTGAATTTGCTGCCTGTGCCAGTATTGGACGGGGGGCATTTACTGTATTATGCCGTCGAACTTGTGACGGGTAAGCCTTTGTCGGAAAAGGTTCAAATGATGGGCATGAGGGTCGGCATTGCCATGATTCTTATGCTGATGTTTGTGGCTTTCTACAATGATCTTGCTCGTCTCTGGCCTGGTGGATGATGGCAGTTAACCGCAGGCGATGGATATTAAACCGGCACCTTTTGGCCCGATACAATTCTCTTGGTTCGGCATGGCTGTAAGACCCCCTCTGCAGGGGCTGGCGCGGGCCCGAGCCAATCAGTAGGCATCAAGGATTCATGACGTTATTTAAGCGCTTTTTGTGGTACGTATTCATGCTATGCGCATGGGTGGTCACAGCTTCGGCCGACGAGTTTGTTGTCGAGGATATACGAATCGAAGGATTGCAGCGGGTTTCGGCCGGTACAGTGTTTACCTCCTTTCCCATCAATATCGGCGATAAAGTGGATGACCAGCGCCTTGCTGAGGCCGCGCGTTATCTCTTTAGAACCGGCTTGTTTACCGATATAGGCTTTGGTCGCGAGGACGCAAATCTGGTGGTTTCGGTGCAGGAACGACCTTCCATCAGCAAGATCGAGATTGACGGCAACAAGGATATTTCCAAGGAAGACCTGCTCAAAGGACTTAAAACGGCGGGCATGTCTGAAGGCAATGTGTTCAAGCGGATGACATTGGAGCGCCTAGAACTCGAAATTCTGCGCTCCTACGTTGCCCAGGGGCGTTACAACGCCAGCGTCAAGGCTGAAGTCGAAAACCTGCCGCGCAACCGGGTCGCCATTTCGCTCAAAATCCACGAGGGAAGTATATCATCCATTCATCACATCAATTTTGTCGGCAATACCGCTTTTTCCGACGGTGAGTTGCAAGACCTGATGGAGCTGAAAACACCGGGCCTTTGGTCGTTTATTACCAGCGATGACAAGTATGTAAAAGAAAAACTCAGCGGTGATATTGAACGCGTGCGTTCCTATTACCTCGACCGGGGCTATATCAAGTTTTCGGTCGAATCAACACAGGTCTCGGTGTCGCCCACCAAGGAAGAAGTGTTTATCACTATCAATGTCGCAGAAGGGCCGAAATACACAATTCGGGATGTGGACATAAAAGGTGATCTCGTAGTCCCCAAGGAAGAGCTGGAAAAGCTGCTGGTAATCAAGCCTGGCGACACTTTTTCACGCCAGATCATGACTGCCATTTCTGACCTTATCGCCAAGCGCCTGGGGCGGGAGGGTTATACGTTTGCCAACGTAAATGCCATTCCCGAAACCCACGATGACAATACAGCTTCGCTGACGTTTTTTGTCGATCCGGGCCGACGCACCTACGTGCGGCGGGTAAACTTCAGCGGCAATGTGAATACCAGCGATGCAGTGCTGCGTCAGGAGATGATTCAGATGGAAGGGGCGGCTGCATCCACCGACCTGATTGAGGGCTCAAAAACCCGCCTGGAACGTCTGGGATTCTTCAAGACGGTCAATGTGGACACGCCCGCGGTTCCTGGGGAACCTGACCAGATAGACGTCAATTACTCGGTGGAAGAGCAGCCGTCAGGGAGTTTGTCGGCCAGCCTCGGGTTTGCCCAGTCAAGCGGTTTCATGCTGGGCTTCAGTGTGGCCGAGAACAACTTTTTTGGCACGGGCAAGCGTGTCAGCACCTCGTTCAATACCAGCAGTGTGATCAAAAGTGCCCGCTTCTCGTACCTGAACCCTTACTACACGGTCGATGGTGTGAGTCGTGGCTTTAGCCTGTCGGCCAAACAAACCGATTTCGAGGAGCAGAACACCTCTGCCTATGTGCTGGATGCGCTTGGCGCCTCGATGAATTTTGGCTATCCCATCGACAGTTTCTCGCGTCTGAATTTTGGTGTGGGCGTGGCAAATCACAAAGTCAAAACCGGCAAGGAAGTGGCGCAGGACATCTCGGTGTTTGTGGCTGAGCAAGGGAATGAGTATGTGACCTTCCCCTTGACGGCCTCCTGGACCCGTAACACCTTTAACCGGGGCATGTTTGCGACCAACGGGCTGTCGCAGAGCCTGTCGACCGAAATATCTGCCCCGGGGGTGAGCGATCTGGAGTACTACAAGGTGGGGTACTCCACCAAATACTACTATCCACTGAGCAAAATGCACGAGTGGGTGTTTCATGCGCGATCCCAGATCAGTTATGGCCAGGGCTACGGTGACTATGACGAACTGCCCTTTTTCGAGAACTATTTTGCCGGAGGCTATGGCTCGGTGCGAGGTTTTGAGTCCAACTCCCTTGGCCGGCGTGCCATTCCCCATCCAACCGATCAGAATCCGCCGGACCCCTTTGGCGGAAACCTGCTGATCGAGGGCGGTCTGGAACTTATTTTCCCGATCCCCTTTGTCAAGGATCAGCGCTCCATGCGGCTCTCTCTGTTCTATGACATCGGCAACGTGTTTGACACGACACGCAATTACGACCCCAAGCTTGAAGAGCTGAGAATGGCCGTAGGTCTGGGCTTTCAGTGGGTGACAGCCATAGGCCCGCTGGGGTTCAGCCTCGGTTATCCGCTGAATACCCAGGAAGTAGACGAGAAGCAGATTTTCCAGTTCTCGCTGGGCCAGCCTTTCTGATGACGGATCGGGCAGGGGCATTTTTTTTGGTATAGACTTGGCGGGTATTAGCAGCAGGCGCTTGCCAACGCCGTTAAATCCGCTGGAATGTATAACAAACAGGAGACAGATATGCGCAAGAAACACTGGTTAACCCTTATTGGCGGATTGATTTTGTCTGCATCTGCCCTTGCCGAACTTAAAATCGTGGTTATTGATGTGCGCACGGCACTGTTTACCTCTGATGCGGCCAGAGAATTCAGCAAAACACTGGCCGAGGAGTTCAAGACACAAGAGCAGGAAGTTCGTGTGATTCAGGAAGAGGGTACGCGGATGCAGGAGCGTCTTAAAAAAGACGCCGCCATCATGAGTGACTCCGAACGCAACAAACTGATTGCAGATTTGGAAGAGAAGGCCAAAGAATTCAAATACCTCAGAAGCAAGCTGGATGCTGCGATCAACAATCGCAAGCAGGAGTTCCTGCAGACCGAAAAACCCAAGGTGGATAATGTGCTGGAAGCCATGGTCAAGGAGTACAAACTGGACATCATCTTGCCCCGGGAGGCCGTCATCTATGGCAAACCCGAGGTCGACATGACGGCCACCCTGATCGAGAAACTGAATAAAGTCAAAAAGTAACAGGTTATACAGATAATGTTGCAAAGCCCGCTCACCTCTGTGGCGGGCTTTTGGCTATATAAATGAGCAGGTGCTGATGGCTGAAAATCAATCCTATTCTTTGGGGCAGATCGCCGGGTTACTCAAGGCAGAACTTCGGGGTGACGCCTCTGTCGTAATTTCGGGCCTGGCGACCTTGCAGGCGGCAACGCAAGGGCAAATCACCTTTCTGGCCAATCCGGCCTATGCTAGGTTTCTTGCACAAACCCGGGCCTCGGCCGTGATCGTGCATCCACGTCAGGCCAGCGAATGTCCGGTCGATGCTCTGGTGATGGATAATCCTTACCTTGGCTATGCAGCGCTGAGTCATTTGTTCGACCCGGCTCCCGTTCGCCCGGCCGGTCGGCATGCTTCGGCGGTGATTGCGGCCTCGGCCCAGGTGGCGGACTCTGCGTATATCGGGCCCCATGCGGTGATCTGCGATCACGCTGTGGTGGGCGAGAAGGTGGTCATCGACTCGGGCGTGCATGTGGGTGAGGCTTCCATCATTGGCAAGGGCACCCGGATCAGGGCCAATACGGTGATTTATCACGGGGTCGTGATCGGAGAGGAGTGTCTGATCCAGGCCGGCGCCGTCATCGGCGGGGATGGTTTTGGCTTTGCGCCGGGCGCCACCGGTTGGCAAAAAATTGCCCAGATTGGTGGTGTTCGTATTGGCAACCGGGTCGAGATAGGTGCAGGCACCACCATAGACAGAGGTGCGCTTGATGATACGCTGATTCATGATGGCGTCATCATCGATAACCTGGTTCAGATTGCGCACAATGTGCAGATAGGTGCCAACACCGCGATTGCAGCCTGTGCCGGGATTGCTGGCAGCGCCAAAATCGGCAGCAACTGCGTGATTGGTGGTGGTTGCGGTATTGTGGGGCACATCGAAATTGCAGATGGCGTGCATTTGACCGGTATGACCATGGTTACCAAGGGGATTACCGAATCCGGTCTGTATTCTTCAGGAACCTCTTTTGGCTCCAATGCGCAGTGGCGCAAGTCGGTGGCCCGTTTCTGGCAGCTTAATGATCTGGCCAAAAAACTGAAAGATGTTGAGAAAGAGGTACGGACCCTGCATGCAGAATCCGATTCCAGATCCTCGTCAAAAGAACGCAGTCAGTGACCCAGGATAGATGATTGGCGCAGAAAACTACTATGATGAATATACACGAAATTCTTGAATACCTGCCGCATCGGTACCCCTTTTTACTGGTTGACCGTGTGACCGAAATTGAAGAAGGCAAGCGTATTGTTGGATACAAGAATGTGTCGATCAATGAACCTTTTTTCACAGGACACTTTCCCGGTAAACCCATCATGCCAGGGGTGTTGATTCTCGAAGCCATGGCGCAGGTTTCGGGCATTCTGGGTTTTGTAACCAATAAAACCAAACCGCGCGATGGAGTCATGCACTATTTTGCAGGATCCAACCGGGTGCGCTTCAAACGCCCGGTGCTGCCCGGTGATTGCTTGTACCTTGAGTCCATGTTTATTGCCGACAAGCATAATATCTGGAAATTTGACTGTCGCGCCCTGGTCGACGGTGAAGTTGTTTGCGTTGCTGAAATCATGACTGCAGAGAGGCCCGCCTGATGTCCATTCATCCACAAGCGATCGTAGATCCGACAGCCATCCTGGCAAGTGATGTCGAGATTGGTCCCTGGTCGTACATCGGGCCTGGGGTTGAAATTGATAGCGGCACGGTTATCCATTCCCATGTGGTTATCAAAGGCCCGACCCGAATTGGCAAGAATAACCGTATTTTCCAGTTTGCCAGTGTGGGCGAGGCCTGTCAGGACAAAAAATACAAGGGTGAGCCGACTCGCCTTGAAATCGGCGACAACAACGTGATTCGTGAAAATTGCACCATTCACCGCGGCACGGTTCAGGATGAGGGCGTGACCCGGATAGGAAGTCACAATCTGTTAATGGCCTATGTGCATGTGGCACACGATTGTATGGTGGGTGATCACATCATTCTCGCCAACAATGCAACCCTCGCAGGCCATGTGCACGTCGGTGATCATGCGATTCTTGGCGGCGGCACCATGGTGCACCAGTTCTGCCATATTGGCGTGCACAGCATGTGTGCCGGCGGGAGCATCGTATTGCGCGATGTGCCCGCCTACATCATGGCGAGCGGCCAGTCGGCTGATGCGCACGGACTCAATACAGAAGGCCTGAAGCGTCGGGGGTTTTCAAAAGAAGCCATGCTGGAGCTCAAACGGGCTTACAAGATTATTTTTCGCCAGGGGCTGACGCTGGCTCAGGCCATTGAGACCCTGACGCCGATTGCCGCGAGCGTGCCGGAAGTGTCGGTACTGCTGGATTCACTCAAGTCATCCGAGCGCGGCATCATTCGCTAACTCCGCTTTCGGGTTGCAGCGCGTTTTTTTCTGGTTAAGCGGATACTGTCTATGGCAAGTGTTGAATCCCCGCAGCGGGCAGTCAAAATCGGCATGGTCGCCGGTGAAACCTCCGGCGACATGCTCGGCAGTGGCCTGATCAAAGAACTCAAGAAAATCTATCCAAATGCCGTCTTTGAGGGTATCGGTGGTCCTTTGATGCTGGCCGAGGGCTTTTACAGTCATGTGCCGATGGAGCGTTTATCGGTCATGGGGTTGGTCGAAGTTCTGGGGCGCCTGTTTGAGCTCGTTGGAATTCGTCGCAAATTGCGTGACCATTTCATCGCCCAACCGCCGGATGTGTTTATTGGCATTGATGCGCCGGATTTCACCCTGGGCCTGGAGGGCGCACTCAAGGCCCAGGGTATTCCCACAGTGCATTATTGCAGTCCTTCCATCTGGGCCTGGCGTCAGAAGCGGGTGTTCAAGATTGCCCGTTCGGTAGACATGATGCTGACCTTGTTTCCGTTCGAAGCCAAGTTCTATGAAGCGTACAAGGTGCCCGTGACTTTTGTGGGGCATCCTCTGGCCGACCTGATCCCCCTGAGTTCCTCCAAGTCGGCGGCCCGAGAGCGACTGGGGTTGCAGCCCGGTGAAGGTGGGAGTGTGGCTACCTGTCGCTATGTTGCCTTGCTGCCAGGCAGCCGGGCCGGTGAAATCCATTACCTGGGAGAAGTGTTTATCGAGGCGGCCCGACGCGTACATGCCGAAGTGCCAGAAAGCCGGTTTTTGTTACCCGTAGTGAATGAAGCACGGCGGGCACAGATCGAGGAAATCATTGGCCGGGTGGGGGCAGGCTTGCCGATCACGCTGATCAACGGTCAATCCAGGGACGTGATGGCGGCCAGCGACGTCATACTGCTGGCCTCGGGAACCGCCACACTCGAAGCCATGCTGATGAAGCGGCCCATGGTGGTTGCCTACCGTATGGCCGCCTTGACCTATTTCATTATGAAACGCCTGATTCGGATTCCTTACATTGCGTTGCCCAATTTGCTGGCGGGAAGGGGGCTTGTGCCTGAACTGATTCAGACCAATGCTTCGCCGGCGAACCTTGCCTCGGCCATCCTCGAACGCCTCACCGATGAAGCGCGTCAGGACGCCATCAGCGCGCAGTTTGCGGAAATTCATCAGCAGTTGCGACGGGGCGCCAGTGCACAGGCGGCAAAAGCGGTGGCTGATCTGATTGAGCTTAAGGCAGCGTCCAGGGGAGTCGGCAATGGGTGACAGTGGCGAGCCATTTGTGAGCAATTATCGCGGGATTCTGGTGGCCGGTGTTGATGAAGTCGGCCGAGGGCCGCTGGCGGGACCGGTGGTGACGGCGGCGGTGATTCTCGACCCGGCCAGGCCCATTGAAGGCTTGACCGATTCGAAGAAATTGACGGCTAAAAAACGTGAGTTTCTGTTTGATCAGATTCGTGAAAAGGCGCTCGCCTGGTCGATAGGGCGTGCCGAAGTCGAGGAAATTGATCGTTTGAACATCTTTCAGGCCACCATGGTGGCCATGCAGCGTGCGGTGGGCCAGTTAACCCCTGTGCCCGAGCATGTTCTGGTCGATGGCAATCATTGCCCCCTTTTACCTATGGGAGTCGAGGCGGTGATCAAGGGGGATTTGCGGGTTGCCTGTATTGGTGCGGCATCAATTCTGGCAAAAGTCACGCGTGATCGAGAGATGCTCGAGCTTGATCGCCTTTATCCCGGTTATGGATTGGCGTCACACAAGGGCTATCCGACCCGGGCGCATGTGGCCGCCCTGGATCGCCTGGGGGTGTCGCCGGTTCACCGCCGCTCCTTTGCACCGGTGCGCAATGCCATGCATCAAGCACAGCCAGAGCTGCCTTTGTTGTAGGTACATCGTTGCAGGTGTACCGTCACAGTGGCGCGTGTGTGATCAATAACCAAAGCCTTTAATCCACTAAGACGATGAGTGATTCTTTATGGAAAGCAGTTTTGACGCTTATGAATTTCTCAAAGCCGAAATCGCCGTGAATCAGCCGCGCAATATTCTGCAATTGGGTCTCGGGGATGTCGATGATACCTTGATACTGGCAGATTTGCTGGAACAGGTGCCGGGGGCGGCACTTACCCTGATTGAGTCGGCCGCCAGGGAAGCGCAGTACGACCAGGATACCCGAGCCAAGCTCAAGGCGCTCTGCGAGCGCTCCTCGGTCGAACGCATTGGTGCGCCGTTCGATGAAGCATTGCCCGATTTCTATTTTCAGCATCACTGCTGGGACATGGTAATCATGAATCCTTTTGAGCGCTTCGATCAGGCACTGGTGGCGCTGTACTACCTGGATAAAATGCTGCTGTCCCAGGGTGAGCTCTTGTTGTGGGGAACCGATACACCGGTAATGGCGAGGTTGTGTTTGCAGATTCAGGAAAACAACAGCTATCAGCTGGTCGAGCAGTGGGGTGTAAAACCGCCTTCGGTATCCCTGGGCACAAGGCTGTTGCGTACAGCCATGGCCAAGGCGCCGGCATCGATCGAGCGCCTGGCGCGTTTGGTGCTCAACCCTCGGCTGTGGGAAAGCGAGGGCAAGTCGCCGGTGTTTGGACGATCAGTGTTATTGCGAAAACCCATGCCGTTAAATGAGGCAGACATGGATTTCGATACCCTGCTGGCTGTGCTGTCCAAAGAATGATGTGATGGTGAGGGGGGCGGTCAAATCACGAAAGTCGTCATTTGACCGGTTAAACCTGCTTGCACGCCAATCGCTACTTTTCAAGATACTTGAGTTTGTCGGGCACACCGTCCCATTCGGCGGCGTCCGGCAGCGCATCTTTCTTCTCGCTGATATTGGGCCACTTGCGGCACAACTCGGCGTTGATCTCGACATAGTGAACCTGGTCTGCCGGCAACTCGTCTTCCGAAAAGATGGCGTTCGCAGGGCATTCCGGTTCACACAGTGCGCAGTCGATGCACTCGTCCGGGTCGA
>JBFHRO010000015.1:0-27352 GCA_041591635.1 Oleiphilaceae bacterium
GAACAACATGGCCTACTGCACAAAACCGACCAAGGGCCGCTTGCACCCGAAGCCAATGGCACAGTGTTTAGGCCGACAACACCGACTACCAACAATGACGATGCCCACCTACCCCAAGTTACCGGCGCCACACTTGTGCTCTTGTTGCCGCAACCGCTGCGCCACGATGCTTACCTTTGCAACCCAACCTGTTTAACCAAACCCCCGACCAACGCCAAACACACACTGCGCCACCCGGTTGATAAAGAACACAATGCAAACTCTGATGCTGCTGAACACTACCACCGAAGCGACAGAACAACATGAGCAACCACACAAAACCAAAGAAGAATGCCAGCCATCAAGGGCGCACCGTTGGACAACTACACAAAGGCAAAGAAGAACGCCCGCCATCAACAACACTGACTACCAAAATGATGCGGCTTTTACCAAGGCCGACGTTTGCACCAGAGTTGCTGCAACGGATTGCCCCACGCTGGAATCAAACCCACCTTGCCAAAACCCGCCTAACAGCTAATTCAACGCGCAAAGCGCGACCTTTGAATTCGCAGAATTGTATCCCTTCACACAACCACATTACAGATCAGTAAGAATTTTTTTGCAAATCCCCAAAACCCGATCACAGTCTAGAAAACGCAGTCACAGCAGCAGAACCCCACCAAAAAACTACATTTATATTTTCAAATCAATAAATTAACTCGACTCACCAACCAAAACGCGCAATCACTGCGCAAAAACAGATTAGGGCCATTTACAGACTCAGCAAATGACTGTATAAAAACACAGTCAAAACTCACGGACGAGGCTTTGCATTGCATGCGAGACATTCCCATTCCTATTGCCCAGCCACCGCTACGCTTTATTGACAGGTTGCGTTTTTTCATTCGTGCCAAAGGGTTGGCGTATAAGACAGAACAAACGTACGTTCATTGGGTGCTGAGGTATATTCGCTTTCATGGCAAGAAACATCCTGGGGAAATGTCGGAGCCTCATATTGAGATGTTTCTTGATTCGCTGGCCGTCGAAATGCAGGCGGCCAAGAACACGCAGAAGGTTGCGCTTAATGCACTGGTGTTTTTATATCGGCAGTTTATGGGGGTAGAGCTTAAGGATCTCCGGTTTAAACAGGCATCACCCAAGCGGCGGCTACCTGTAGTGTTTTCACCGGCGGAAGCCATGGCTGTCATCGGTAATCTCCGAGGCCCCTATAAACTTATGGGCCAGTTGATGTTCGGGTCGGGGCTTCGTATTTCGGAGTGTATTCGCTTGCGCATCAAAGATGTCGACATGGCAATGCATACGTTAATCGTGCGCGATGGCAAAGGCGCAAAGGACCGTTCTACGGTTTTACCCAAGATGCTCTACCCGGCGCTGCTGGCCCAAATTGAGTTTGTAAAAGTGGTGCATGCACGCGATTTGGCCGACGGCTTTGGCGAGGTGTATATGCCCAACCGGCTGGAGGTAAAGTATCCGGCCGCCGCAAAATCACTCGAATGGCAGTATTTGTTTCCTGCCCAACAGTTGTCGCAAGATCCTCGCTCACAAGCCTTTCGTCGCCATCACGTAATGGATCGAATCGTGCAGGCCAATGTAAAAACTGCGATTCAGGCCGCGGGCATACTCAAACACGCCAGCTGTCATACCTTTCGTCACAGTTTTGCGACCTCTTTGCTGCAACAAGGGTATGACATCCGCACTATTCAGAAGTTGCTGGGCCACGCCAAGGTTGAAACAACCGAGATATATACGCACGTGGTGGGTCAGGGGGCGAGCGGTGTGATCAGTCCGCTGGAGCGTTTGCTTTGTTCGTGACAAAACATGTCAGCCTTGATCACCGGGCTGTTTACAAAACATCACATCGCCACACAAAGACGCTACATATAGCAACGCACCACCAACAGACGTGCGTCCGTTTATGGCTTATCTTTAAATCGTGGATTTGAGTAGTAAACCTCTGTAGCGGAGGAGCTGAGTTGTAACTCCGCTGTTTTTTTTGGTTGGTTGCTCATTTCCTGCGGATTTTTTGATGTCTCCTTGTGTTCTTGGTGTTTGGTGTTTTTGTGAGTTTTTAAGCGAGTCGCTGAGTGATCAGCCACTCGCTTTTTGTTTTTAACGTAACCGAATAAAATCCGCACCACTGCTACACGTTGCAAACAAATAGGGCTGTTATTCAGAAGGTTGTTGCCCGTGCCTGTTTGCTTTTGCGGTATTCCACAGGTGTTGTGCCTGCCCAGCGCTTGAAGGCTCTATAGAAGGTACTGGGTTCTGAAAACCCGGTGAGGTAGACAATCTCGTCAATCGATGCATCGGTTTCTGCGAGCAATTTGCGCGACAGTCGAAACCTGAAGTCGGCCAGAATCTGGTTAAAGCTGGTGTTGGCGCTCGTCAGCCGCGCGCGCAGCGAGCGGTTTTTGATTCCAAGGCGCTCAGCTACTGCTTCCAGGGTTACAGTACCGCTTTCGAGAAGTTCGGCAACTACCCGGGTGACCTGCCCGACCACATCTTCCCGTTCAAGCTTGGCCACCTGCTCACTGGCAAGCTGTTCGTGCAAGGTAAGAAGGCTGGGCTCGGCATGCAACGAAGGAATCGCAAGCATGCTGCTGTCAAAATAGAGGCGATTTTCCTCGCAACCGAATACCACTTCGCAACCAATGGCAGCCTCAACCCGATCGGCCCCGACTGGCGCAGGATGCTGGAAGGTAACTTGTGTGGGTTTGAATTGACCATCCGTTATCGAGCTGAAAAAGGCAAGTAAACCCAGGGCAAAGCATTCGTTGAAGTGGCGTATTTGCTGCACATTGGGTGAGGCGGTGTTCACTCGCAGATAACAAGGGTTGGTATCGGTCATCAGTGCCGAATCTGCAGCATCACTGATCAAACGCTGATAGCTCAACACCCGCCTCAGGCCTTCGCCAAAAGTGGGGCTGCTCAGAAACAGGTACTCCAGCACCTGCCCCTTGTAGACGGGCAAATATTGTCCCAAAGTCAGACCGATATCCCGATCGCCGGTATGTCCCTCAAGCATTTTCCAGAACATCACCTGCGCTTCGTGCGGGGTTCGAAGTTCGGTGTCTTTCAGGTGGGCTTCGTTGATTCCTATTTTTTTCAGGAAACCTGGCGCATCAATACCGGCCTTGATCATCGCCTGGTAAACAAGACGCAACAATACTCCTGCATCTTTTAACTCATTCATGGCGTTGGAGATTCCCGAAAGTTGAATCGTGAACGGAAAAGGCTGTTGCAGAATAGCAAGTGATTGACCGAGTTGCCATGGCTTTGGCTTTTTGCTGTCAATTCGTTTGCCCTACCCATGACATAGACTCTGGTGGAAGTTAGAGGACAACCACTAATGTGAACGCGAAACAAACCGCAACCCTCGTTCTTCGTGGAGTAATGTGACTCATGTTTAACAGCCCGTCGTTACAAGTGCCAATGTCGATCGTCAAACAGGTCGGTCGTTCATTAGTGCCCCATAGCCGTCAAGTTCCTGCCACCCTGCCGGATGTCCGGCTGGAAAAAACCGGTTACCAAGTCGACTCATCGCACCTGACAGGCTACCAGCAGCTCTGCGGCTTCGAGCCCGATCTGTATCTGCCTTCGACTTACGTGCATCTGCCCGCATTTGCCTTGCACCTTAAGATGATTACGCATCCTGATTTTCCGCTCCCGCTGCTGGGGTTAGTGCATATTCGTAATCGTATTCAACAGCTTCGGCCGATTTCTGCCAACGAAGTCATTGACTATCAATGCCGTTTTGGCGCGCTGACAAACACACCTTTGGGACAGGAATTTTCCATCATCACCTCGGCCTGGTGCAGCGGTGTACAGGTGTGGATTGAGGAATCCACCATGCTGCACCGCACCCCTTCGCCCACCCCCAAAACCCGCCACAGGACGCCACTTCCTCAGCTTGCCAATCAGACGACCTGGGCACTTGCAGCCAACCATGGGCGACGGTACGCGAAGCTTTCAGGTGACTACAACCCCATTCACCTGTGTGACCTGACCGCCAAAACCTTTGGATTCCAGCATGCGATCATTCACGGGATGTGGAGCAAAGCGCGAGCACTGGCGACGCTGGAACTGGCGTATGGCAAACCCCTTACTGCACAGCCCTTCGCCCTGGACGTTCAGTTCAAACGCCCCATATCCTTGCCGTCGCACGTTATGATGCAGTGGCAAGCAGCCCCGACTCAGACCGGCATCGAGTTCCAGGTTCTTGATGAAGCCGGCCAAAAGCCCCATTTACGTGGCCACATGAAACACCTAAGCAGGGACAGCTTCTGATTCGCTGGGGATGCGTGGCACTCGTCCGCACTCCATGGCGAAATTAAACCAACGGCAGCTCGATCACGAAACAACAGCCACTGGGTTGGTTCGGGTGGTAAGACAGGCGCCCGCCCAACCCCTGAATCAGATTCTGGCACAAACTCAATCCCACCCCCATGCCGTCTTTTTTGCTGGTGTTAAAGGGTGAAAACAATCTGGTTTCAATTTCAGGCAGTAAGCCCGCCGCCAGATCTTCTATCCGCAACTGCAAATAACCACCCTGGCGAATCACCTTCAGTACCACAGGTGCCGGCTGTTTTGCGGCCAGATTGGCCTCCAATGCATTACGCAGCAGATTCAGTAGCACTTGCTGCAAACGCTTGGGGTCGGAGTAAAAGCTCGACAAGGCAGGATCAACCTCGGTAGACACAGCGCCGTGCAGCCGTTGAATGTCGACCTCTGCCAGCAACAGGGTTTCCTTGATAAACGCCTGCACATCGATCATGACCCGCTCGCTTACGGCAGGACGCGCCAAAGAGCGCATGTGCTGTACGACATTCGCCGCCCGCTGTGTTTGCAGCACCAGCTTTTCGAGGCTTTGAACCAACAAGGCAGCATTCATGGGCACGCCTTGCGCGGCTTTCAGGGCGACGCTGGCATAATTGAGAATCGCGGTCAGTGGCTGATTGATCTCGTGAGCCAGGCCTGTAGCCATTTCACCCAGAGTCGCCAGTCGGGAGCGTTGTTCCAGTTGCTCGCGCTGCTCATCAATCTTTTTTCGCGCTTCTACCAAGGCCTGCTGCCACTCAAGATGGCGTAAACGCAGGTGCGTCGTTACCCGGGCGATCACCTCACGGGCCTGAAAGGGTTTGGTGATGTAGTCTACGGCACCGGCATCAAACCCTCTCACCTTCGCATCCACATCATTTACCGCCGAAAGAAAAATCACAGGAATATCACGCAGTGCCGGGTTTTCCCTAAGCTTCTGGCACACTTCAAAGCCGTTCATATCCGGCATCATGATATCGAGCAAGATCAGGTCGACCGGGGCGTTCTGGATGATTTCAAGCGCCTTGATCCCGCTGCTGGCCACCCGCAGTTTGTGCCCGGTGACCAGCAGTGTTTCGTAAAGCACTTTGAGGTTTTGTGGATTATCGTCGACAAGCAGTATCTGTTGACGCGCCTCCTCATGAGAATCACGCGGGAGCAGGTCGGTCGCGCTACTGTCCTTCAGCATCACAGAACCGATATGCCTGGTTCAATGGCCACTACCATGCGAACCAAATGAGCCAGTGAATGCGTACCCATTTTTTGCATCACTCGTGAACGGTGAATTTCAACGGTGCGCTGGCTGATATCGAGATCGGCTGCAATCACCTTGTTTGCCTTGCCTTCCACCATCATCTGCATAACCTCTGTTTCGCGTTCGGTCAGCGTTGCCAGGCGATCACGAATAGACTGCTGCTCTTCGAGTACCTGGTGCTGCTCTGCGTCAATCCCCATTGCCATGTCTATTTTTTCCAAAAGCGCATCTTTGGCGTAGGGTTTTTGAATGAAATCCACGGCCCCTTCTTTCATGGCCTGTACGGCCAGAGGAACATCGCCATGGCCGGTAACAAAAATGATCGGCAGCATCGAATGGCGATCATTGAGTTCCTTTTGCAATGTCATGCCATCCATGCCCGGCATGCGAATGTCCAGCACGATACAACCCCGGTCCTGCTCGTTCCACTGTGCTAAAAACTGTTCCGCCGATGCGTAACCGACCACCTGATAATCGGCTGACTGCAATATCATAGTCAGCGAGTCTCTGACTGCTTCATCATCTTCCACCACATATACTTTAGGTTCACCTGTCATTTGAGAGCCTTCCCTTTGCATTTTATTATTGTCAGGCAGCCTGCGCGCCCGTTCGTCGTTCAAAGCAACGTCCATGCACTGATTTGGATCACGGCATGAGCGCCTTAATGAAGCATAGCCGCGAAGTCTTTCAATACCAGTTGCGGATCCACCCGCACGTCAAACCAGTTCATGCGCCAGTCAAGGTGGGGCCCGGTCGCCCGGCCCGACTTGCCAATCTCGGCAATCACATCGCCGGCGCGGATCTCATCGCCCTCCTTCACCAGAATCTTGCTCAAATGAATGAAGGACGAGAACAGCCCCATACCGTGATCCACAATCAGGGTGCCGCCAGAATAGAACATGTCCGGGTGCACCAGCACCACCTTGCCACCGGCCGGCGCCTTGACCGGCGCGCCTACCGGGCCAGCGTAATCCACACCATAATGCGGGCGGCCGGGCTTGCCGTTGTAAAATCGCTGGCTGCCGTACACACCTGTGACCGGTCCATCGGCCGGCACCGCAAAGCCCTGTAAAAAATCGGCGCGCTCCGAGTCTTGCGCCCGCGCCTGTTTGACCATCGCCGCCTCTTGCGCAATCCGGTCGTAATCCAGAGGTTCAGGATTCATGATCTTGTCGGCTATGCCTTCCACCCGCTGGATCTTGTACTGCCGCGCCTTGAGCTGCAGCGGCATCACACAAGGTGTCTGGGCCGGTGGAGTGACAATCAGTGTATAATTCAAAGGCGCGTCACGATCAAAGGCAAAGATGAGATCCCCCTGGGCATTGACCCGAATGGGTTGATCATTAAGTGCCACTTTGGTGTGTGCCTCGACTTTTGCGCGTATCAGAGCGCCTTGTGTCAGGTCACCCTGCAAATCTATCGGGCAACGTGCGTGTGCGCTGGCTGTACTGAGCACCAGCGTCAACGCCAGACCTATTCCTGAATTCACTACTCTCATGGGTTCTCCTGTCCTTTCTCGTTCTGTGCTTTTGATATTTGCTCGTTTCTGGCACTTGTTTCGCCGTCATAGCAGCACCGGCTTTCAGGCTTAAATGGCATAACATGGGTACCGGCCTTGATTTGTCATTTAAACACGATGAGACTGAAAAAACAGTCGCTGACCGCGGTGACCTGCCCACACCGCGCACCGGGGAGGATTCGATACCATGACACTCTGCCTGCGCCCCCCTGCCAGTTTCCCCACGCAGTACTGGCATCGCTTGCCCGATGGTCGCACCCAGTGCGATCTTTGTCCACGCGCCTGCAAACTCCACGAGGGGCAGCAGGGGCTCTGTTTTATCCGGGCGTGCGAGGAGGGCCGCATCGTGCTCACCTCCTATGGCCGCTCTTCAGGATTTTGCATCGACCCCATCGAGAAGAAACCGCTGCATCACTTCTATCCCGGTACGCCGGTGCTGTCGTTCGGTACCGCCGGCTGTAATCTGGCTTGCAAGTTCTGTCAGAACTGGGACATGAGCAAATCCCGTGAAATGGACACCCTGGCCAGCACGGCCATGCCGGAACAACTGGTTGAAACGGCGAGCAATCTGGGCTGCCGCTCCATTGCCTTTACCTACAACGACCCGGTGATTTTCATGGAATATGCCATAGATGTCGCCAGATTATGCCGGGCACGGGATATTAAAACCGTGGCGGTGACGGCTGGCTACATCTGCCCCCGGCCCCGCGAGGAGTTTTTCTACTGGATGGATGCCGCCAATGTTGATCTCAAAGCCTTTACCGACGATTTTTATTACCGCCTGTGTGGCGCCCATTTGCAGGAAGTGCTTGATACCCTCGAATACATCCGCCATCACACTAACACCTGGCTTGAGATTACCACCTTGCTGATTCCCGGCCAGAATGATTCGCCACAGGAAATTCTGGCCATGTGTCGCTGGATTGCGAAGCATTTGGGGCAGGATGTCCCGCTGCACTTCAGCGCCTTTCATCCCGACTGGAAAATGCGTGACATTCCGGCCACCCCCCGGGAAACCTTGTCGCAGGCACGGGATATCGCCCGCAGTGAGGGCTTGAAGTATGTCTACACCGGCAATGTTCACGATCCACAAGGCAGCAGTACCTATTGCCCCGCTTGTGGCAAGCGCCTTATTGAGCGCGACTGGTATCAGTTGGGTGAGTGGCATTTGGCAGCGGGTAACACCTGTGCCTACTGCCACACCCCCATTCCCGGTCACTTTGAGACAACCCCGGGTACCTGGGGAGCGAAACGCCAGGGGGTGCGGATCGCCTGATCCGCACCGGGCAACCTCAGCGCCGGCGCTGCAACTGCTTGCGAAATCGCTGCTGCAGCTCTTTGGGGCCCTCTGGCGGTGTAGGCGCGGTCACTTCGTCATCATCATCTGCCTCGCTCTTGCTGTCAGACGCCCCGGAGGCTTCTTCTTCCTCCCGCAGTTCATCGAGAAACACCTGAATGCGGCCAAACAAAGTGTCGGGGGCAAAGGCGCCATTCTCATCCGCCGTACCGGCCGGCAGACCAGTTAACAACTCCACGGCTTGGGTGGCATGAGAAACGGCATAAACACGAAAGGTGCCCTTATCAATGGCCTCCACCACTTCGGCGTTGAGCATCAGATTATGCACATTGGTCGCTGGCAGAATAACGCCCTGGGTGCCGGTAAACCCCTGAATTTTGCAGGTATCGAAGAAGCCTTCGATTTTCTCGTTCACCCCCCCTACGGGTTGAGATTCTCCGAACTGATTGACCGAGCCTGTCATTGCCAGGTCCTGACGAATCGGTACCTTGGCCATGCTTGAGAGCAAGGCGCATAACTCGGCCATGGAGGCACTGTCACCGTCCACTTCGCCATAATTTTGCTCGAAGGTAATACTGGCCGACACATGCATGGGTGAGCGGGGGGCGAAGGTTGCCGCCAGATAAGATGAAAGAATCATCACGCCCTTGGAGTGGATGGTGCCGCCCAGTTTCACATCCCGTTCGATGTCAATCACATTGCCATCGCCATAAAAGCAACTCGCCGTGACCCGACTCGGCATCCCAAACTCAAACCCGCCCGAACTGAGCACCGAGAGCGCGTTGATTTGGCCGACGACCGCCCCCCGGGTAGTGATCAAGGTGGTGCCATTGGCGATGGTTTCAAACAGGTGATCACGAATGCGGCTGTTACGGTGCCTTTCGCTTTCAAACGCCTTTTCGATGTGAGCCTGGCGAATCAGGGTCGAGTTGGACTGCTTGGCCCAGTAATTGGATTCGCGCAACAGATTGGCAATATCGGCCGCATGCAACGATAGCTTGTTCTGGTCTTCGGCCTGACGCGAGCTGTACTCAATGACTCTGGCTACGGCCTTCTGTTCCAGGTGCAGCAAGTCCTTGTCGGCCACCAGGCTGGCAATAAAGGCGGCATAGTGTTGTTCGGTTTCGCTGGTACGCGGCATCTCGCTTTCAAAATCCGCGGTGACTTTGAAGAGCTCCTTGAACTCCGGATCGTAGTGCTGCAACAGCAGCAGCGTATCCCGATCGCCAAAGAGTATGATCTTGATATTCAGCGGGATGGGTTCTGGCTCCAGCGAGATAGTGCCCGACAGGGTGAGTTCGCGCTCCAGCGAATTGATGCTGATGGCACGGGAACGCAGGGCGCGCTTGAGTCCATCCCAGACAAAGGGCTGCTCCAGCACCTTGATTGCATCCATGAGCAAAAAACCGCCATTGGAACGATGCAGGGCACCCGGGCGAATAAGGGTGTAGTCGGTAAATACCGTGCCCTTGTAGGTGACGTTTTCAACGTAACCGAAGAGATTGTGATAATTCGGGTTTTCTTCCACCACCACCGGCGAGTTGGTGTTGCTGTGGTGCACCAGCACGTTGACCTGATAGCGCCGGGGCATTTTCTTGTCGAGCGACGCATAGGCAAAGGCGGCTTGCTCTTCGCTGTCTTCCAGAAAGATATCGAGGTTGTTGAGAATATCCTTCTGTAACAGTGCCAGATAATTCACCACGTTTTCATTGCTCTGGTATTTGTCCTGCACGGCTTCAATCAGATGGCTGCAGGCACCCAGTGCCACTTCTTCATTGAGCTGCTGCAGGCGATCGGTGTGTTCCTGCTCCCAGGCCGCAAGCTTGCGAATGACGCCACGCAGGCGTTTTTCCAGTTTGTTGATCACATCTTCAAAATGGGCCTGCTGCTCTGCCGACAAGGCGGCAAAGCTCTCGGCCGTGTGCGGCTCCTTGCCGTTGAGCGCCACCAGCCGATAGCCGCCCGGCGTACTCACGGTGAGACTCACCTTTTTGGCACGCGCCTGCTTCGCAAGGCGCTCAAGGGCTTCTTCCTGCTTTTCATTGATCTCGGATTTAAGCTTTTCGGATCGCTCGTAGTAGGAGTCGTTATCAAAGGCTTGCGGAATGGCTTTGGCCACCCGCTGCATCAGCTTCTCGAGTTCCTTTTTGAACGGCAACCCCACTCCGGCGGGAAGTTTTAATACCGTGGGGGAGCGAGGTTCGTCAAAGTTGGCCACGTAGCACCAGTCCCAGGTTTGGGCTTCATCGCTGGCATGGCGATTGAGATAGCGCAGCATCATGGTGCGCTTGCCCAGTCCGTTGCGCCCCACGGCATAAATGTTGTAGCCGCTGTCCTTCATGGCCATGGCAAAGCGAATGGCTTCCTGGGCGCGTTCTTGCCCCACGATTTCATTCAGCGGCTGCAGTGACTTGGTGGATCTGAAATTCAGGTCGTGCATCTTGCACGCGCGATAAACAGTAGAGGAGTCAAGCGGTTTCAAGGGAGTCTGCTCTTAGCATTCGAGAGAACGGCAATCAATGAGTCGTCTGTTCATGGTAACAGTTATTGAGATTTTTGCCGCCGTAAATTGCATTTTGCCTGAAGCGAAAACGCACCGGCCTGATAAATACAAGAACTACCCGTCATAAATGTGATGCCATTGGCACACACAAGGTTACCTTTTTCGACAGGGTTGTGACGAAGTTGCATCAAAGACTACAATTGGTTACATCAATCAGGCGCCAGGGAACATCAAAGGCCCGTTTTCAATAGAAGTCGTCAGGCAGTGGTTGGTGAACAATCACCATCACCCACAAGGCAATAACTATTTGACAAGAAGTTGTTGGAAAATGATTAAAGACGGAACTTCAGGCGCACTGCAGGATAGACGCATCAAAGCACGACACAAAGCGCCTTGCCTGCAGATTTCAATTCGTCAGCAAGGACTGCTGGCCTGGCTCAAGCCGGCCATTCAGGTCGTATGCATTGACATCAATCGCTACGGCATGGCCATCGAGACCGACACAACTCTCAATCTTCGCGACAAACTCCGGCTCGATTTCAAGGGCAAATATATCAGCCAGTCCAATGTTGATGCCGTGGTTTCCAGCATCAGGCCCCTTGGCAGCGGCGGCTACCGCGTTGGACTGACTTTCACTTACTCCGTCTGTCAAAAACACTACTCGCGCGAAATGGATAACGCCCTCTCCCGCATCGAACATCTGTACCATCAGCGTAACAACGAACTGCGCTAGTCTTCCTGATCATCCTCCGGGCCTCGACGACCACTGTCCCGTGCCCTGCCGGCTTTGAGCAATGTCAACACGTCTCCCCTGGCTTTTAAGTAGGCTTGAACCCGATTATCCGGAAACGCGGGCTTGCGGTTCCCCGAAACACTCCTTTTCATTCTCCAGGCAAGAGAGCCCTCATGACAACACAACCTCTTTCGCGCTTTGCGGTATTCAGTGCAGCCCCGCATCGCATGTTCTTTTTCTTTGGCGCCATTGCCCTCTTGGCTTCCATGCTCTGGTGGCTGTGGGAACTGGCGGTGATGATCTTTGGCACGCCGGGTTTTACCAGCCTCGCGCCGGTTCGCAGCCACGGTTTACTGATGGGATACGGTTTATTTACCTTTTTTATTTTCGGCTTTTTATCCACGACCTTTCCGCGCTGGATGAATCGACCCGAGATTTCACGCCGCTACTATTCACCGGCGGCATTGGCTCTGTTTGGTGGCTATCTCGTCACCCTGCTGGGCGCCAGCGTTTCGATCACGCTGACAGGCATCGGCCTTGGCCTGATGGCTGCAGGATGGCTACAAGGCTTGCGCGGTCTGCTCGATGTTTTCCTTAAGACGCAAGACAAGGCATCCCATGCCTGGTCCACTCTGGCAGGACTGATTTGCGGCCTGCTTTCACTGCTGGTGGCGATCTTTGCCGTGTTCACCGGGCATGACCTGCTGCTGGCCTGGATTCTCAAGAATCTGATCTGGTGGTATCTGATTCCCGTCTACTTCTCGGTATGCCACCGCATGATCCCGTTTTTCAGTCACAATGCGGCGAAAAACTATCAGTTTCACCGTCCACACTGGCCACTGCCCTGGATGATGGCCTGCAGTTTCACCCACCCCCTGTTCGAAGCCATCGGCCTGGCAATGATTCCCGAGGCCGTCATGCTTGGCACGGCGCTTTACCTGTTCTGGCTGTGGCAACCCTGGAAATGTCTGCATAACCCGATGCTGGCCTCACTGCATATCGGCTTTTTGTGGCTCTCTATCGGCTTGTTGCTGCAACTGGGGCAAAGCCTCTGGCTGGCGATTGACGGCTCACTGCTCATGCCACGCGCGCCCTTGCATGCCCTTGCCATCGGCTTTCTTTCGGCCATGCTGGTGGCCATGGCGACCCGGGTTACCCAGGGACACTCGGGCGGGCAACTGGTGATGAGTCAGTTAACCTGGTGGTTGTTCTTTGGCATACAGCTGTGCGCTATCACGCGCATCGTTGCAGAGATTCCGGCGGTAGGGGGCATGGCTTCCCATTTACTCCTGCTCAGTGCGATACTTTGGCTCGCCTGCTTCATTCCCTGGGTCGTTCAGTACGCGCCGCTGTATCTGCGCCCGCGTAAGGATGGTCGCCCGGGGTGACAGCGGCCTTCAATCAATACTGTCGGGCCGGGCCCACGCTGGAGTTAACACTATGGATTATGGGGTTCTGAAACATCTGCACATGACCTGTGTCGCGCTGACGTTTATTTTGTTTTCGCTGCGCGGCTTCTGGATGCTGGTGGATTCGGACCGACTGACCCGTACCTGGGTCAAGGTGGTGCCTCATGTGGTGGACAGTCTGTTACTGCTCAGTGCCATCGGCATGGCAGTGCAGATTGGCATGACCAGCTGGATCGCCGCCAAACTGGTGGCACTGGTGGTTTATGTAGTACTGGGAACCATTGCGCTCAAGCGCGGCAAAACCCGCACGATCCGGATGATGGCTTTGGTGGGAGCCTACACCACCTTTTTATACATTGCGGCGGTTGCCACCACCAAAAATCCGCTGATCTGGTAGGCAGTCTGCCCCCGGCAGCGTCAGCAACGACGCAGCCGGGCCAGGTAGATCAGGCGGCGATACGCTCACTGACCAGGCGCATCACATCCTCGACCGATTTGATTTGTTCGGCCACATCGTCGCCAATCTCCACGCCAAACTCTTCTTCAAACGCCATCACCAACTCCACGGTATCGAGCGAGTCGGCCCCCAGATCCTCAATAAAGCGCGCCTTGGGGTGAATCTCCTTGCCTTCTACCGACAGCTGTTCACGAATGACCTTGGCAATACGTTGTTCAATATTCATGCAGTTCTCCTTTGGGTTAATCACACAATGATCCGAGGGATCGTTACTAAAACCTGCCTGTGTATTAGACAGGTGATTGGGTCTGGCGGCGGGCCAGGGCTGATCCTGACCCGACGAGCGTCATGCGACCATGGGTTCGACCACAAACAGCAGGTCACCACAGGCGACATGCTGGCCGTCGTCGGCCTTTACATGGGTCACACGATAGGTCTGGCTGGCCGGATAGAGTTCCCGTCCGGCCTGATTGAGACTGCCCAGCGTCAGGGGCTGGAACATTTTCATGACCTCGAGCAGGCAGAGCGTCTGGTCGGTGGTTATGGTGTCGCCTTCGCGCACAAACGCCGGTTTCTCGGGCGATGACGAGCGATACAGAATGCTGCTGGCGGGCGCAAATACCTTGAGTTCATCCGAACCCGACACGGCCACGTCCGCGGCCGGTACCACCTCACTGCCAAGCCGTGCATTGTCACGCGAGTCAAACAGGAATTCGCCTTTGCGGGTCACGAGCTGCTTGAGGTAGCGGGTGTCGTACTCGCCGCTCAAAAATACCTCATCGCGCAGAATCACGCGCAACAGCGGCAGATTGGTCGCTATTCCTTCGATTTCCACCTGCGCCAGGTAGTCGCAGAGGCGGGCAATGGCTTGCTCGCGGCTCTCGCCCCAGGCGATGACCTGCGCTACCAGATTGTCGTAATAAGAGGGCACGGAGGTTCCGTCTGCAATCGCCCATATTGCCCGGCAATGTTCCATCAAGGGATAGCGGCACCGGCTCACCTGCCCCGGCGAAGGCACGACCTGAAGTTCGCCGGCATCCGCCCACACCGCCTCGGCATTGATACGCACCTCCACGGCATAGCCAGACTCGACCACCGCCAGCGAAGCGATCGACTCGCCCCTGGCAATGCGAAACTGCTCGCGCACTATATCCACACCGCTGACCATCTCGGTAACGGGATGCTCTACCTGCAAGCGGGTATTCATCTCCATGAAATACAGCTGATCCTGATCGAGATCGTAGAGGAATTCGACCGTCCCTGCGCCGGTATAATCGCAGGCACAGGCCAGTCTGTGTGCCGAATCCCGGGCCAGCTGCGCCAGAACCGGCGACAGTGCGGTGGAGCCGGATTCCTCAATGATTTTTTGCTTGTCGCGCTGTACGCTGCAATCACGCAACCCCAGCACTTGGGTAGCACCGAAGCGATCGCGCAGAATCTGCACTTCGATGTGGCGAAACCGGGTGACAAAACGCTCCAGGTAAATGTCTTCCTTACCGAAGGCCGATCGGGCCTGCGCCCGGATCATGTCGAATCGGGGCAACAGCTCGGATGCCTCGTTGACCACCGCAATACCTTTGCCACCGCCACCGTAAACTGCCTTGAGAATCACCGGATAGCCTATCGCCTGCGCCATCTCCAGGGCCGCCTGCGCCGTGGCCAGCAGACCATCGGCCTGCGCCTGATGGCTGGCGCTACCCGGCACGACCGGGATGCCGGCCTGCATGGCGGTGCGAATCGCCTTGGCCTTGTCGCCCATTTTTTCCATGGTCGCGGGCGCCGGTCCGACAAAATTCAAATCATGCTCCAGACATAGCCGGGCAAACTCATGATTTTCTGACAAAAAGCCGATCCCGGGATGCAAGGCGTCAACCTGCTCTCTTTGGGCAATATGCACCACGCTATGGCCGTTGAGGTAGCTTTCATCCGGCGTGAAACCGCCCAGGCACACCAGACTGTCCTCGTCACGCAGCATTCGCGCCGCCACCGAGTCCATGTCCGGGTCGGATTGCACCAGCACCACGCGCAGGCCCATGGCCTGCGCTTCCTGCACCAGCTTCACCGCCGTACAGCCCCGGGCATGAACCAGTACCGAGGCAATGGGGCCAAAGCGCAACCCGGGCGCAGTTGGGGGGACAGTACCGCCAGCCGGGTCGAGCGAGGCGCCTCGTACCAGCCACTGGGCCAGCATGTCGCTCAGATCCTGTTGCGGCAAGCCGATGCGCGGATCAATCGCTGCCAATGCCTCATCCAGGCCCGGCGCCAACGGATGACGCAGCAGCCCTCGCATACTGAGGGGATCGGCACAGAGGTAGTTGGCCAGGGTCGCCGAAACCGGCAAATAATCGGGTACCACAATGCGCCCGGCAAAGGGCATGTTGGTTCCGGACAGGTACCAGGTTTCCACATCCGGATGGGTGACCAGACTCGCCTGGGCGCCGCCGGTACAGTCTCCGTAACCCACGACCAGCAAGGGCAAACCGCACTGATGGCGAAAGCGGCTTATGGCATCCGTGACGACCGCCATCGAAAACAGCGCTGCCGGCCCTTCCTTGGTTTGCATGCCGGCAGAACAAATCAGCCCCACCACGGGATAGCGTGATTTTGCCGCATAATCCAGCAGCCGGCACAGGCGCTCGGCGCTGGCCATATCAAAGGCCCCGGCCTGAAAACCGTGATTCGAGACAAACAGCCCCAGGTTGCGCGACTGCCCCTGAACACTGAAGCGGGCTATCCCGGTAAGCAAACCACAGGCGCTATGGCCCCGGCGCCGCTGCTTTGAAATGGCCTCGGCAAATCCGGGAAACCGGCAGGGATCGGCGGTGGTGACCTCCGCATCCAGCTCGTAAAAACCATTGAACACCCGCTCGATCAATTCCAGCGGCGTAAAACTCGTGGCCGGCTTGAACTGATTGAGAATCGCCTGAATCCGCAAATCAATCGTTGCCTGCTGCAGGTTGTGCCAGAAATCTTTGCGCCGCCCAATGGACACCGGGGTAAAACGCCCGGCGAAGCGGCTGCCTGTGTGCAGGCTTTGGAAATAGTCGGGCAGCAGCTCGCTGAAAAAATAGCTGGCCACGACAAAGACCACGGGCGCCTGACGCGGATGCTGGGCGCGCTTCCACTGTTCGATTTTGCGCAATCCCTCCTGCAACAGCCCCGAACTCTTGATGGCCTCAAGCCATGCAAAAAACCCCTGACGCACCTCGTCTGGCGCCACCCCCGCCGCATCCAGTACAGACTCAAGCAAACCGGCGGTGACGCGGTTTTTGTCGCTGAGCTCCGTCACTATCGCAGTCATTTGACGCAAAATGGTTTCGTAGAGATCATCGAAATGGCGCCATTGCCGACTCTGCTCAAGCAGGCGCGAGGCGACGGGCGGCAACATGACCAGTTGTTGCAGCGTATCGCATACCAGGCCGTCTGCCTCGGTGCTTGCCGGTGCCGGCGGGCTTTGTGCTGCCATCAGGCGAGTCGCCAGCAAGTCCCAGAAAGCGCCAAGATCCTGCTGCCACAGGTTGCTCAAATGCAAGCCCACCGCTGCGACCAGTTGCCCGAGACTACGCTGGTACTGGGCCTCTGGCGTCCCCCACAGCCATTGCGACACGGGGCTGCGCAGCTCGTCGCGCTGACGGAAACAAAGCTCAAACGACAGCCAGGCTTTATGCAGATGATCTTCGTACAAAAGCTTATCGCTGCGTGCGCACCACTGATCGAATCGGGTTTGCAGCGAAATGCCCGCCGATGCATGAGGGGTTACCGCATGAATCCGATCCGGGCTTGCTGGCGCTTGCTGCCCGACTTCACTGTAACGCAACCGTGCTCTGAGCGTCAGTGAGCGGTCCAGCGCCACCGCCCAGCCCAGCAGCGGCGCCTGGGCCGGCACCGAGTCCGGCGCATGCATACTGGTGGCAAGGTACAGGGGTGCCAAGGGTTCACACTCACGCAGCACCTGCCCACGGCGTTGCTCAATCCAGGCGAGCGCCGCCAGGGCCGCCACCACCACCGGGTGTGCGGCGCCCGGGGTATCGCCCTGGGCCTTGGCGCCGGGCCAAAACTTGCGTATGGCGGCGCCATCGGCCGCCAAGGGTGAGTAATCCAGCACCCCATCAAGCAGCGCCTGGCCTGCCAGCTCGACCGCGCTCACACCGACCTGGCGGGCGCAGGCTTGCCACCCAAGGTGCTGACGCCGGGCAATGGATGCCAGCCCTTTGGGCGCAATGGTATTGAATAAACCGTCGCGCACACTCAAGAGCACATTGGTGGTGGCAAGGGGAATGGCGCCGCCGGAATACCCCACCCCGAACAGAATGCCGACGGAAGGCACCGTCAGACTCGCCATGGCCGCAATCAACGCAGATATGCTGTGCGCCTGATTATCCCGATTGGCAGTATGATCCGCTGCGGCCCCCGGCGTATCAATAAAGGTGATCAAGGGCAAGCGCCTGGCTTCGCAGTGATGCAAAAATGTCAGCGCCTTGCGATGATGATGAGGCTGCCAGATGCCCTGATTCACCTGGCGATTTTGTGCCAGAATGGCCACCGGGATGACGTCCTCCCCATCGGTCCAGAGCGCCTCGGCGGTGACCAGCGGGCCATCCTCGCTCGTCAGCCGAAAGCCCTGGCTGATGCGACGCAACAAGGATAGCAGCGGCTCACGCTCAGCCGACTCGGCCGGCAACAAGAGGCGTTGGCAGTAGGCTTCGTCGTCCAGCGCAGTAGCTTGCCGGGCCAGATCAACGAGGCGCTGGCTATCAAGCAAGGCAAATTGTGCGGTGGGTCTGAAACGGCCGAGCCACTGGTTAAAATCACCGCAATGTGAGTCTCCCTGCCGGCTGCAGTGTTCGATCCAGTTCGATACCAGCATGGCACTGTGATGATTGGGGGTATTCCGGTCCAGGCGCAGGTCGGCACCCATCATGGCTCGGGATCTATCGACCGGGGTTAGCGTTTCGGAAGTCATAAGGCTTCTCCCGTCACCCGCTGGCTCCGGGCACGATCACCGGAGGAGGCAAAACCGAACAACCTTAAAAAATCGCTGCGAAAGCCGGCAAAATCGGCCAGTTCGTGCAGGTTATCATTCGTCAACCGATCCCAGCGGTGTTTGATTTCGTCTTGAATGGCCGGGGCCAGCTCTTTTTCATCGAGCCGAAAGCGGCCAGCGTCATCCCGTTCTACCCCGGTGCCATAGAGCCCCCCGAGGAACAGACGCTGGATTTGCTCAAGGCAGGTTTCATGGACGCCGGCCTCTTTCATGACGCGATACAGAAGCGAAATGTACAGAGGCATGACCGGTATTGCCGCGCTGGCCTGAGTCACCAGTGCCTTGAGCACGGCGATGTGAGCGCGGCCTGCCAGCGGCTGTAGCACGGCATTGAGGCGCAAGACGGTCTGATCCAGATCTTTTTTGGCGTGACCAATGGTGGCATCACCGTAAATCGGCCAGGTGAGACTGGCACCGATATAGGTATAGGCCAGCATTTTGCAGCCGGTTTCCAGCAAGTCTGCCTGCTGCAGTGCTTGCACCCACGCCTGCCAGTCTTCTCCCCCCATGACCTTGACGGTGGCGGCGATTTCCTCACGGGTTGCGGCCTCCAGCCGGATGGGCTTGAGCAGGCCTTTTTCCGGGTCCAGTGTCTGGGTTTGCACCGCCTGCCCGACGGGTTTGAGCACCGAGCGCCAGCAATCCCCGGTGGCTTCATCCAGCCGCCGGGGGGCTGCAACACTGTATACCAGCAAACCGATTTTCTTCCCGGCCGCCTTCAGGGTGCGAATAACCTCCGCCTTGGTAGCTGCCGCAAAGGCATCGGCATTGATGCTTTTGGCCCAGCGGCCTTGCGCCTGCGCCATTTCCTCCAGCGCCTGGGTGTGGTACCAGCCCGCAGTGCCGGCCTTTTGCTCAACCCCATCGCCATTCACTGCCGGTGCCCGATCAAGGTAAACACCCAGCGTGTCAGTCTGACCGGCGAACGTCAGCATCACACGGGTAGCCAACCCGTAGCCCGAAGATGCGCCAATAATCAGTGCCGTTGCAGGCCCCTCAAAGGACTGTTGCGCTACCTGCCGAGCCTGCTCGGCCACCGAGTCCTTGCAACCTTGGGGATCCGCATTGGTGCATATAACGCCTTTAATGCGCGGCTGAATGTTCATACCACAATTTCCTGCTGTGTTGGTTAGCGTATGGGGAGTGGGCGTTAGTGAATCACAGCGTCAGGCTGGTACTTGCCCATGATGAGGCAGGCGTTAGTACCGCCAAAACCGAAGCTGTTACTCATTACGGCATCAAGTGAATGGGGAGCCACCTCACGCACAATCGGCATGTCCATCGCCTCCGGTTCAATCGCCTGCAGATTGGCACTGGCACTGACAAAATTGCCTCGCAGCATCAACAGACTGTAAATCGCCTCGTGCACCCCTGCAGCCCCCAGGGAGTGCCCTGAAAGCGATTTGGTGGAGCTGATCAGCGGCATTTCTGCCCCGAATACCTGGCGAATCGCCCGCAGTTCAACCAAATCCCCCAGCGGGGTGCTGGTTCCGTGCGCATTGACATACTGCACCTTGCGCGTTCCCAGCTGTTTCAGCGCCAGACGCATGCAGCGTGCGGCGCCATCGCCCGAGGGCTGTACCATGTCCTGGCCATCCGAGGTGGCGGCGTAACCCAGCAACTCGCCATAGATTTTGGCGCCGCGGGCCAGTGCGTGTTCCAGTTCCTCCACGACCACCACGCCGGCACCACTGGCGATCACAAACCCGTCCCGGTCAAGGTCGTAGGGCCGGGAGGCAGCGCCCGGCGTGTCGTTGTACTTGCGTGACAAGGCACCCATGGCATCGAACTGCAAGGCCAGCGTCCAATGGGCAAATTCGGCGCCACCGGCAAATACCACCTGCTGCTTGCCTAACTGAATCTGCTCCAGCGCCGTGCCAATACAATGGGCACTGGTAGCACAGGCCGAAGTGACGGAGTAGTTGATGCCACGCAAACCAAAACTTGTTGTCAGTACCGAGGAAAGCGCGCTGCTCATGCCCCGCGTCACCCGGTAGGGCCCCACCTTGCGCACCCCGCCGGCCCGAAAGTACTCGACCGACTCAATGATATCTTCGGTGGAAGTTCCGCCGGTGCCCATGACCAATCCGGTCATCTCGTTGTGCAGCTGCGCCGGTGTCAGGCCGCTGTCGTCTATCGCCTGCTGCATGGCCAGATACCCATAACCGCTGGATTTGGTCATGAAGCGGTAGAGTTTGCGGTCAATTAACGCCGCAGGATCAAGATGGATTTGCCCCGAGATGTGCGATCTTAACCCTTCCTTGGCAAAACTTTCGTCGCGACCAATTCCGGTTTTGCCCGAGCGCAGCGATTGCTCCACCTCCTGCAAGGTGTTACCCAGGCTTGATACAATTCCGATTCCTGTTATAACGGCACGTTTCATATGCATTGACATCCAATGATTCTGTAAAAGTGGATAACGAATACCCTGGGTTACTTACGGGTGGGTTCGCGTGCGGTGGAACTGACTGGCCCGTTACATCGGCTTGCGTGCCGGGCTCGGAATCAGTCCGGTACGCAGGCTTTCGGCACTGTAGATCTGCTGGCCGTCAACCCACACTTCGCCGTCGGCAATGCCAAGAACGATCTCCCGCGTGAGTACACGCTTGATGTGTAGCCGGTATTCCACCAGGCGGGCATCGGGGAGCACCTCACCGAAGAACTTGACATTACCTACCCCCAGAGCACGCCCCTTGCCTTCGTAACCACACCAGGCAAGGTAAAACCCCAGTCCCTGCCACAAGGCATCGAGCCCCAGACAACCTGGCATCACAGGATCACCCGGAAAGTGGCAGGCAAAGAACCAGTGTTCGGGTACGATATCGAATTCGGCCCGCAAACAGCCCTTTCCATAACGCCCGCCTTCCGCCGCCACATCCGTGATGCGATCAATCATGCGCATATTGCCCTGCGGCAATTGCATCAGAGGCGGATGGGTTACGTTAAAGAGTGCGTCAAGATCTTGTCGGGAATAGTGGGGTTGCTGAAACATGGCGTGAGTCTCCTGAAGTGAAATCCGTCTCCCTGATCAGGCACACGGCAATGGCAAGAGACTATAAGGGGGATCCGAGGGGGGTTCTTGACACTTTGTTCCAGCGACTTGACATCTTGTGGCAACAACGACAAAAACATGTCGCCTGCGCCGTCACATCATCCCCCCGTTATGAGGCCGTTTTTTGCAGGGCGGTGTCGTCAGGTTTGAAAAACGCCTCCAGTTCTTTTGCCTGGGCCTGGGCATCGGCGTAACCCAGCGCAATCAAATCGCGGGAAAACCCGGCTTCAAACAGGATATAGCTGGCCAAACTGGCACCGCCTTCGCCGGTTTCAAGGTTCTTGCCCATCATTTTTTTCAAGATGGTGGGTAACTTGTCGATGTGCTTACGGGCCACTTCTTCGACAGGGCGACTGGGTGAAATCTCCACCACTTTCACCGGTTTGAGATTGATCCCTTTCTCTTTGAGTTTTTCGGGGGGGATCAGTTCGAGCAAGGTATTGACCAGTTCCAGCCGGTCGATGTCGTAATCGAGGGTATCCAGAAACGCGCCGTTCAGCACATGCTCCATGACCTGCGCCAGCGTGGGGGTGTTTTGGGTTCTGACTCGGGTTGGCACACAGGTGCGCGCCGCGCTTACCCCAACCACCAGCACTTTCTCGGCCCCCAAATGCAATGCCGGGCTGACATGCGCCATTTGCCGAATGACGCCATCGCCAAAGTATTCGCGATTGATATGCACGGGCGGAAACAAGGTAGGTATGGCGGATGAGGCCATCAAGTGATCGAGCGTGATCTCTGTCGCCACACCCAGTCGTTGCCCCTGATTCCAGGGCGTTATGTCAGCACGCCCCTGAAAAAAGCAGATATTCTGACCACAGGAATAGCCACAGGCGTTGACGCCCACCGCACGCAAGGATCCGCTGCCGAGCGCCTTGGCAATATTGCCGAACTGAATTTCTTTCTCCAGCAAGGCACGCAAGGGTGTGTTATCCAGTAACGACATGGACTTGCCAGAGGGGCTGCCACGCAGCACGCCCTGCAAAAACTGGGACAGCCCCCAAGTCATTCCAACCACATCGGATCTATAAATATCACTGATCTGGAGGTTCGACCAAATCCGCTCAAGACGGGCAACGTTGTGACGGAACAGATCATTGCCACTGGCCAGCGCTACCGCATTCAATGCGCCGGCAGAGGTTCCGCAAATCACTTCAAAGGGGGTGTGCCAATCGGGATAGATATCCGAAATCGCCTTAAGAACCCCGACCTGATAAGCAGCCCGGGCGCCACCGCCCGTCAGCACCACACCGGTGACATTGCCATTGGGGCTAGCCTCTCGAGCGGAACTGGCGGCAAGGCTGCCTGAGCCTTGCCGGCCACTGCTGGTCGCGAAATCTTTCGTTGTCTTGTTTTTCATCACACATCACCTATGGCCGCTTACTTCAGTCTAGACCCTAAGTGCCAATTTGGTGAACCAGTGCTCAATCTTCAAGCAAACGGCCCCGGAATGTGTGGCAAAACGCTGTTGCAGACGGCTTAGATATCCAGTTCCACACTGGTGTCTTCGAGCACTTTTTTGGGAGCTCCGTTTTTGGGCATCAGTTTTTCCCGAATCTTGCGTTCGATCTCGAACCCCACCTCGGGATTGTCTTCAAGGTATTTGGCCGCATTGGCCTTGCCCTGACCAATCTTGTTGCCGTTGTAGCTGTACCAGGCACCGGCTTTATCTACGAAGCCTTCCTGCACGCCGATATCAATCACCTCACCCAGGCGATAAATACCCGAGCCGTACATGATCTGGAAATCGGCCTGTTTGAAAGGAGGTGCCACCTTGTTCTTCACCACTTTCACCCGGGTTTCGTTTCCTACCACTTCATCGCCCTGTTTGACCGCGCCGGTACGACGAATATCCAAACGCACAGATGCATAAAACTTGAGCGCATTGCCGCCGGTCGTGGTTTCGGGGTTGCCAAACATCACGCCGATTTTCATCCGGATCTGGTTGATGAAAATGCACAGGCAATTGGCATTCTTGATACTGCCGGTGATCTTGCGCAGCGCCTGTGACATCAGGCGTGCCTGCAGTCCAACATGCGCGTCGCCCATTTCACCTTCGATCTCGGCTTTTGGCGTCAGGGCCGCCACCGAATCGACCACGATGACATCCACCGCCCCCGAGCGAATCAGCATATCGGCAATTTCCAGCGCCTGCTCACCGGTATCGGGTTGTGACACCAGCAATTCATCCACATTGACACCCAACTTTTCGGCGTAAATGGGATCAAGCGCATGTTCGGCATCAATAAAGGCGCAGGTTTTACCCTGCTTTTGTGCCTCGGCAATGACCTGCAGCGTTAGCGTGGTTTTACCTGAACTCTCGGGGCCGTAAATTTCAACGATACGGCCGTATGGCAAGCCGCCGATACCCAAGGCGATATCAAGCCCGAGCGAGCCGGTAGACACCGAGGGAATCGCCTCGCGTGGCTGGTCACCCATTTTCATCACGGCGCCCTTGCCAAACTGTCGCTCAATCTGGCTCAACGCCGCACCCAAGGCCTTCTTTTTGTTTTCGTCCATTGCATCACTCCGATGAAATTCGATTCAATTGTTCAGGATTTGTTCAGGGCTCACAAAACTACTGTATATTTGATCAGCATTATTTCACAAAGCAAACCATCCTGCCAGCACCTCCAGGGATCTTTTACCGGTGCAACGCCCAAAATGCCGCTCATCCATTGCCGCCCCACGCAGGCGAGCATTGGATCAATGCGCTTTTTATCCGTACCGGCTTGCCGTAAAATCGGCCCCTTCGAAGCCGACGGCCCCCGCCGTAACAATCCGCGCAGTGTAACAATCCGCGCAGTGCGACACCCAAAGGCCACAAGGCCCTCTTCGCCCGAGATCATCAGCATGAGCCTTCCCACTACAGCGGCTATCTCAAGCCACACGCCCATGATGCAGCAATATCTGAAAATCAAAAGCGAGCACCCTCAACAACTGGTTTTTTACCGCATGGGGGATTTCTACGAGCTGTTTTATGATGATGCCCGTCTGGCGGCCGAAATCCTCGACATTACGCTCACCGCCCGGGGGCAGTCGGCCGGCCAGCCGATACCCATGGCCGGCATCCCCTTTCATGCCGCTGAAAATTATCTTGCCCGCCTTGTGCGGGCCGGTCAGTCGGTCGCCATCTGCGAACAGACAGGTGACCCTGCCACCAGCAAGGGCCCGGTAGAACGTCAGGTGGTGCGCATCGTGACCCCCGGCACCCTCACCGATGAGGCATTTCTGGACGAGCGCCAGGACAACCTCCTGGTGGCTGTGAGCGTGCATAAAGCATTGTTCGGCATCGCCGTGCTCGACATCAGTTGCGGTCGCTTCCAGGTACAAGAAGTACAGGGCCCCGAGGCCCTCAAAGCCGAACTTACGCGGCTGCACCCTGCCGAACTGCTGGTGGGCGAGGATTTTGCCTATCAGGGTGTGATCGAGCAACGCCCCGGTTTGCGCCGGCTGCCGCCCTGGCATTTTGACCTTGAGACAGCGATGCGTCTGTTGACCCAGCAATTGCAAACCCGTGATCTCAGCGGCTTTGGCTGTGATGATCTGAGCGTTGGCATTCAAGCCGCAGGGGCGCTTTTACAGTATGCCCGCGACACCCAGCGCAATGCCCTGCCACACATTCGCAGTTTAAGCCGCGAACGACGCGAGGACAGCATCATTCTCGATGCCGCCAGCCGGCGCAATCTTGAAATCGACACTAACTTGATGGGCGGCACCCAGCATACGCTGGCCTGGGTAATGGATCGCACCGCCACGGCCATGGGTTCAAGACTGCTCAAACGCTGGCTCGGTCGACCCTTGCGCGATCGCATCGAAATCGGCGTGCGCCAAGAGGCCGTGAGTGCATTACAAGGCGACAGCCAATTTGAAACCATTCACGATCAACTGCGACAAATCGGTGACATTGAGCGCATTCTGTCACGGGTTGCACTGGGGTCGGCACGCCCCCGCGACCTCGCCCGTCTGTGCGATGCGTTTGGCCTTTTGCCCGAACTGCAGCATCAGCTTGGCCGGATTGACGCGACCGTAATCACCACCCTGGCCCAACGCATCGGGATTTACCCGCATTTGGCCGATCTGCTCGAGCGTGCCATCATCGAGAATCCACCGGTGGTGATGCGTGATGGTGGCGTGATTCGCCGCGGCTTTGATGCCGAGCTCGATGAACTGCTGGCACTGAGCGAAAATGCCGGCGACTACCTGCTGCAGATGGAAACCCGCGAGCGCGCCAGAACCGGCTTGAGCAGCCTCAAAGTAGGTTATAACCGTGTTCATGGCTACTACATTGAGATCAGCCGGGCCCAGGCCGATAACGCGCCGGTCGACTACACGCGACGCCAAACACTCAAGAATGCCGAACGCTTTATCACGCCAGAACTCAAAGCCTTCGAAGACAAGGCGCTGAGCGCACGCAGCCGGGCATTGAGTCGGGAAAAGCACCTCTATGAATCCCTGATCGAAACCCTTTCCCAGGATCTGACCGCCTTACAGGCCACTGCCCAGGCACTGGCTGAACTGGACGTGCTGAGCAATTTTGCCGAACGGGCGCAGACCCTGCGTTTGTGCCGGCCGGAATTTACCGACGCCCCCGGCCTCGAGATCGAAGAAGGCCGCCATCCGGTAGTGGAACAACTGATCGACACGCCCTTTGTTCCCAACGATCTTGTGCTTGATCAGCACCGCCGTATGCTGCTCATCACCGGCCCCAACATGGGGGGAAAATCCACCTACATGCGCCAGGCCGCCCTGATCGTACTGCTGGCGGCGACCGGCGCCTGTGTGCCGGCCCAGCGCGCCCGGCTGGGGCCGGTGGATCGTATTTTTACCCGCATGGGGTCCTCTGACGATATCGCCGGCGGCCGCTCGACCTTCATGGTGGAAATGACAGAAACCGCCAACATATTGCACAACGCGACCGAACACAGTCTGGTCCTGATGGATGAAGTCGGGCGCGGCACCAGCACTTTCGATGGCTTGTCGCTGGCATGGGCCTGTGTGGAGCATCTCGCGCAGCACAGTCGCGCCTTTACCCTGTTTGCCACCCACTATTTTGAGCTGACGCAATTGGCCGAGCGACTCGATCATGTCAATAACGTCCACCTCAGCGCCACCGAGCATGACGACAGCATTGTGTTCTTGCACAATGTCCACGAAGGCCCTGCCAGCCAGAGCTACGGCCTGCAGGTCGCCAAATTGGCCGGCGTGCCCCTGAGTGTCATCCAGAGCGCGCGCGGACATCTGAAACGCCTCGAAGGCGAGAAAACCGTCGCCGCGCCACCTGCAAATACGGCAGCAGAAAACTACGGCACCACTGCAGCTAAAAAGAAAGGTACAGGGCGACCGCCCGTCCCGCTACAAGCGGACATGTTTGCCGCACTGGAGCCGTCGGAAGTCGAGCGCATTATTGGTCAGCTTAGTCTTGATGAACTAACACCCAAAGCCGCACTGGATCTTTTATACGAGCTGAAATCCCGCTGCCGGTCGTGAGTTTGGCCATCCTGAGGGGCTTTGCTTGCAGCCCTGATAGACAGACTCTAAAATGCCCTGCACCAAAACGATAATCCCACATGGCGGCGTACACCAACTGCACAAGCTGGAACAAAGGCGCTACGAGAGAGCAAAGGAGAACAGCATGACATTTGTTGTTACTGATAACTGTGTTAAGTGCAAATACACCGATTGTGTCGAAGTCTGCCCCGTCGACTGTTTCTACGAAGGCCCAAACTTCCTGGTAATCGACCCGGACGAGTGCATCGACTGCGC
>JBFHRO010000016.1:0-25959 GCA_041591635.1 Oleiphilaceae bacterium
CCGACATGGGCCAGGCCCTTGGCGCCACCGCCACTGAGTACCAGAGCTATTTTGGGTCGTTCATGAGCAAGCCGCGCACCCTCTGCCGCCTCACTCACCCGGTCATCCGCCACCGAGATACCGGCCATCAGCCCGAGAACAAACAAACTCCTTGCAACACTACCAAAACGGCGCACACAACCTACCTGAAACAATAACCCACCGGAACTGCCGTGTATTTGATCACAGCGTGTGGCAGTTTTGCAGTACCTTTCATTCGTCGTCGGATGCCTCCGATAACCGGGTGCCGGGCGGCGCAATGGACAAACCCGAGGTATCGGGTATCGCCGGTGCAGGCGCCGGTTTTTTTTCCCCGAGAATGCTGCCGGCCGGCGCGATCGAGAGTTCATCCAGATGCTCAAACACGGGGGTCTCAACCTTTTTGGGCGTAGAAAGGGTCACACCCACAGGATCCATGTGCAGCGATGAATGACTGAGTATTTCATCGGCTTTTCTCCCTGCCAGATCCAGCCGCCCTTCGGTTGAGCGCGGTTTGCGCGGCGCGCGGCTCGCCACAGCCGTCCCCGTGGGCGTTGCAGCCGCGCTGGGCGCTGATGCCGCAGGTGACGCCGGTGTGACAGATGGGGCCGGTGGCGGCGCTTCTGCACCCATGGCTTCAATCAGGCACACAGCACCATTTTTGCGCAGCAACATCTGGTATTTGAGTGTCGTGTCCCGGTCCAGTTTGTTTTTGATCACCACCCGCGATCCGGAAAACATCCGCGCCACTTGCTCCGGGCTGGCCTTAAAGAGCTGTGCTACGTTGCTCTGCGCCTGTGCATCGGAGAAGCCATCGACCAGTTTGCCGTAAAAAACAAGTTCAAAGAGTTCATCTGCCATGACCAAATCCTGTGTAACAAATTCCGCGTAAAGAGCCCCTGACCGCAGTCGCCAGAATACCCATTGACCGATGCTTTCAGCTTAAACCATAAGCCGCCTTTCTACCGGCTTTATCTTAATCCGCCCCCTGCCTCGGCGACCTGGATAGCGATGCACGCACCAAAAGATTGCACAACGCGGCCTTCTCGACAAATAGTGATTGTGTGTCTACTTTTTATCTGATGGGCATCGGCTATCACCCGCTTGCTTGCAAAACATAACAATTACAAAACAGACGCGTTAATGAAATCGGTCGATACTCGATCTCCGGTCTTTGTGCGGCAAGAGGGATGTTGGTACCCGCCGTTACGACCGGTCAGTGTTATTAATTAGCCGCCTGAATTTTATGCTGGCCGATCCGGGCGTTTCTGAAACCGGTCAGCGCGACGTGATTCTGTGACTCAATTGACGCTCCATGACCTCAGTGCAGTTTGCCTTTAAAGGCTTTGAAATCTCCGAACTTCTTTCACGTCACGGCGAAACCTGCGCCTGGCGTGCATTTGATGCCAAGCGCCAGCGCACTGTGGTGCTCAAATCGGTACAAAGCGAAGCGCCGCCCCTGATCAGCATGGAGCGTCTCAAACACGAGTACGAAATCGGCCGGCGCTTCAAGCACCCCAACATCATTCGCTACCTCGGCCTTCTGACCTACCACCACCGGGTGGCCGTTGTTACCGAGGATTTTGCCGGTCAGCCCATGTCGGCCTGCATTCCCGAGCAAGGTTTCCCGATCGGCACCTTTTTGCGTCTTGCGCTGCAGCTGGTGGATGCCATTGCCGAAATTCACCGGCAAAAAGTGATTCATAAAGACATCACGCCCTATAACGTGGTGTACAACGCCGATAAGCGCCTGCTGAAGCTCATTGATTTTGGCATGGCCACCCGGCTTTCCCAGGAAGTACCGATTCACTTGCGCACCGCCATGATGGGCGGCAACCTGCCCTATGTGGCGCCGGAGCAAACCGGTCGCCTCAACCGCGTCATTGATCACCGCACCGACTACTACAGCCTCGGCGTGACTTTGTTTGAAATGCTGTGCGGGCAACGCCCCTTCATGGCCGATGACCCCTTGGCACTGGTGCACGCCCACCTGACCCGCTTGCCGCCACGCCTATCGCAGCGCCGCAGCGACATCCCCCCCATTTTTGATGACATTCTGGGCCGCCTGATGGCCAAGAATGCCGAAGACAGATACCAGAGCATGGAAGGCCTGCGCTTTGATCTTGAGGAGTGTCAGCGCCAGTGGCGGGAGCACCAGAGTTTCAGCCATTTCGAAATCGGCGGCCACGATCTTAACCAGCAATTTGCCATACCCCAGTGTCTGTACGGGCGAGAGCGGGAACTTGAGACCCTGATCCAGACCTTTGAAAACGCCACCCAGGGCCTGACCGAGCTGCTATTCATCAACGGCTATTCGGGCATGGGCAAAACGGCGCTGGTGCATGAGATCAAAAAGCCCCTGGCCAACCGCAAGGGCTACTTTGTCAGTGGCAAGTTTGAACAGCTCAAACAGAATGCCCCCTTCAGCGCGCTGTCGGCCTGCCTGGTCGAACTGATCAACCAGATCTTGACCGAGAGTGACGAACGCCTGACCAGCTATCGCCAACTGCTGCTCGACGCCCTGGGAATGCATGCCAACCTGCTGAAAGATCTGGTGCCCGCGCTGGAGCTGATTCTGGGGCCGCAATCCGCCAGTGAACATATCAGCGACAGCGAACGTCTGCAGCTGTTACCCCAGTTGCTGCAAAAATTCCTGCGTGTGTTTGCGGTGCGTGAGCACCCGCTGGTGCTGTTTCTGGATGACCTGCAGTGGGCCGACCATGCGAGCCTGCAGTTTCTTGAGCAGGTACTGGACCGACTGCAAGGCTGCCACCTGATGATCGTGGGTGCCTATCGCAGCAACGAAGTGCAGGCCAGTCACCCGCTGCTCACCCGGCTCGCCCGCATTCGCCAGATCTGGCCCCATATTCGTACCCTGCAAGTCGGCCCGCTTACCGAGAGCCAGATCTCGCAACTGGTGACCGACACCTTGCACCAGCCCCAGAACCAGGTAACCACCCTGACCCGGTTCCTGTTTCAGAAAACCCACGGCAACCCCTTTTATGTGGTGCAGACCCTGCGCAACCTGCATCAGGAAAGCCTGATTTTCTTTGATTTCAAGGCACGTCAGTGGCGCTACCATCTGCCGGAAAATCAGCGCAACATGGCAATGTCATCGCTGGTCGATGTGGTGGTGGCCCGCCTTAACCGGCTGCCCCAGAACACCAAGCGCGTGCTCCACCTGGGGGCCTGTATTGGCAGCCAGTTCGACAGCGAATTGCTCGGCGAGCTGGCCAGCAGCGAAGGCCAGGAGCTGCGCGAGGCGCTGTGGCCGGCCATCGAAACCGGCTTGCTGCTGGCCCAGACTCCCTGGACCGATTACGACCCGGGCGCCACGCGCAAAATTGCCCGCTTTCGTTTTTCCCATGACCGGGTGCAGCAGGCGGCGTACGAGCTTTTCACCAGTGATTTGCAACAACAGCACCACCTCAAAGTGGCCAATATTCTGCACACCCGCATGTTCCGGCAAAAGGAAGGCCAGGACTTGCTGTTTGATGTCGTCAATCAGTACAACGCCGGGGCAGATCACCTGCCTGAAGACAAGCGCCTGTCGGTGGCCGAGCTGAACCTGCAGGCCGCGGCCAAGTCACGCCTGACCACCGCCTTTGATTCGGCCGCTTATTACGCCAACATGGGCATTGTGCTGGCCGGCGAAAACGCCTGGCAGAGCCAGCCTGCACTGCGCTTTCAGTTGGGCTGCATTCTGGCCGAGGCGGAGGGCCTGCGGGGTCACACGCAGGAAACCAACATCCTGCTGGAAGAACTGCAGCAGCACGCCGCGCATCGCCACGACCGGATTCAGCTCAAGCTCATCGCCACCAGTTTGCACGAATTGCAGGGCCGCTACCCGGAGGCCATCAAGCTCTTGCTGGAGGGCCTTGAACTGCTGGGACTGAGTCTTCCGAGGGAACCCGCTCAACAAAAGGCGGCGCTTGCCAAGGCGCTGGAAACACTCCCCGAACAGATACAGCACCTGGACGCCACCAGCTTGCTGGAGCAACGAACCCTGGCCGACCAGGACGCACTTACCATCATGCGCCTGCTGATGCGACTGTGGACACCCTGTTACCTGACCCGCGAGCAGGATCTGCTGGCGCTGGTCTCCATTGAACTGGCGAACCAGACCTTTCGCTACGGTTTGTGCGAAGTCACGCCTTTCGCTTACACCTGCTTTGGCTTTACCTACGGCATACTCAAGCGTGACTATTGCCTGGCCTACCAGTTTGGCAAGGCCGGCATCGAACTGGCGCAACGCTTTGGCAACCCGGGCATTCAGGCTCGTACCTATCTGTTGTACGGCATGAGCGTCAGTAACTGGCAACAACCGCTGGACGAAGGGCTGGCCTGGCTGGAAAAAACCCTGCAATGTGCCAACGAAGCGGGCGACCGCATTTATGGCAGCTACGCCTCCTATTACTTGCTGACCGACGGTTTCATTCGCGGCCGGCCACTGGAAGACCTGGCCCGCGATACCCGCCGCCACCTGGACTTCTTGAGCAAGGCGCACCAGCCGCTGTTCGACGTGGCCCTGTCGTTCAGCCGGGTACTGGGCACCCTGGGCGATTATCAAACCGGCTATAAATTCGCGCAGGCGGCCTTTTTAAAGAAATACTACCAACTGCCCGTATTCATGGCGGAGTACGATTTCAGTCTTTTGTGCCAGCGTTTCTGGTCAGACCAGAAACAGGACCTGCTCACCCTTGCCCAAAGTGCCAACGAAAGCGTGCCGGCTTGTTTGCACGGCACCATCAAGGTGCCGGAAACGGCCTTTCTCAGCGCGCTGGTGTTTATCCGTGAAGGGGCGGGTAACGAGCCCTCGGAACGGGCCCAGTGGCTGGGGCGGGCAGCCGAGGCCATCGAACTGTTGCGCGAGCTGACCGACAACTGCACCAACCTCTATTTGCACAAGTATTTGTTACTCAAGGCCGAGCTGGCGCGCGCCAGCGACGAACGCTTTGAAGCCATGGAACTGTATGAAAGTGCCATTGAAGCGGCCTCGGAAAGCCAGTTCATTGCGGTGGAAGCCCTGGCCAACGAGTATTACGCCGAATTCTGGGAGCTGCAAAACCGCGACCGTATCGCCAGTTTGTATGTCAACCGCGCCTGGTACCTCTACCGCACCTGGGGCAATCAGGCCAAGGCGCGCGCGCTCGAAAACCGCTATCCGCACTTGCTGGCCGATGCTATTGCCCGCACGCCTGAAGTACCAAGCACCCTGCCCCGTGCCGGCCTCACCCAGCCCGGCATTGATGCCCAGCTCGACTGGCTCGCAGCGCTCAAGGCCACCCAGGCGATCATGGACAACATTCAGTCAGCCAACGTTGCCCAGGCGCTGATCAGCATCATGGCGCAAAACGCCGGCGCAACCCGGGCCATGCTGTTCAAAATGGATCGCAACAAGCCCTTGGCATTGCAGGCGGTGTGGCCACAAAACGCACTGTGCAGCGATACCGCCGAGGCCGGCAGTGGCGAGACGCAAAACTATCCCGCCAGTCTGGTGAGCTACGTGCAGCGTATCCGCACCCCGTTTCTGATTGCGGATACCAAACTCGAACAGCGTTTTTTTGATCACCATTACCGCCGCCGCTGGCAGCCGCGCTCCGTGCTTGCCATGCCACTGCTGGATGGCACCTTGATGAGCGGGCTGGTGTATTTCGAAAGTGACCAGTGCACCCATGCCTTCAATTCCGAACGCCAGTCACTCTTGAACCTGCTGTGCGGGCATGTGGTGTCGGCACTGCGTAACGCACGCTTGTACGAGGAGTTGCGGCAAAACGAAGAACGTTTTCGCGATCTGATTGATGGCTCGATTCAAGGCATCATCATTCACCGCAATGCCAAGCCGCTGTATGTGAACCAGGCCTTCGCTGCGATGGTGGGCTACAGCACGCAAGAGCTGATGGCGATGGAAAGCCTGTTGTGCCTGTTCCCGCCCGAAAACACCGCCCAGATCGAACGCATGCAGCGCATGTCGCGCCAGCAGGAAAGCATTCCGGCCCAGTTTGAAATCGACATAGTGACCCGCAGCGGCGAAAAACTGGTGGTCAACAACATGAGCCGGTTCGTCAACTGGCACGATGGCAGCGCCATTCAAAGTACCCTGATCGACATTACCGAGCGTGTGGCCTACGAAAACCAGATAGAACACATGGCCAGCCACGACGGTCTCAGTCGTCTTCCCAACCGTATGCTGTTCCAGGACCGGCTGCGCCATGCCCTCTCCCACAGCGGCCGGGCAACCAGCATGGGTGCTGTACTGCTGCTCGATCTCGACAAGTTCAAGGAAGTCAATGACACCCTGGGCCACAGCGTTGGCGATGAACTCATCAAAAGCGTGGCCAAACGCCTGCTGGCGCAGGTCAAAGACAGCGACACTGTGGCACGCCTGGGCGGTGATGAATTTGCGGTGTTGCTGGAGGACATCAGTGCCATCGAGAATGCGGCGGCCACCGCCCAACGGATACTGGATTCACTTTCGCGCGCCTTTACGCTTGAAGGTCATGAGATTTTCACCTCGGCCAGCATCGGCATCGCCCTGTACCCCGCCGACAGCATGCAACCCGATGAACTGATGCAGTTTGCCGATCTGGCCATGTACAGCGCCAAGAGTGACGCAGGTAACCAGTTCCGGTTCTTCCGTCAGGAGATGAACCAGAGTCTGCGACGCAAGAAGGCCCTGGCCAACGACATTCGCAACGGCTTACAAAATGACGAGTTCTATCTGGTATTCCAGCCGCAGATCGCCATCACCACGCGCCGCCTCACCAGTTTTGAGGCGCTGCTGCGCTGGCGCAAGGCCGATGGCGTGCAGATTCCGCCGGTCGAATTCCTTCCGGTGGCCGAGCAAAGCGGCCTCATTACCCAAATGGGCGAATGGGTGATTCGCGAAGCGGCGCGTCAGGGGGCGATCTGGCAACAGATGGGACGGGAGTTTTCGCTGGCAGTCAACGTGTCGGCGATCCAGTTCCACCAGAGCGACCTGGCCGGGGCGATTGACGATATTCTGCAGGAAACCGGGCTGCAACCGCATCGACTGGAACTGGAAATCACCGAAAGCCTGTTGATGCAAAATGTCGAAACGGCCGTTCAAACCATGCAGAAAATCAATCGCCTGGGGGTAAAACTCGCCATTGACGACTTTGGCACGGGCTATTCGTCCCTGAGCTACCTCAAGCGGTTTCCGGTGGAAAAGATCAAGATTGACCGCTCCTTTATCCGGGATCTGGAAGTGGATACCGACAGCCTTGCCATTACCCGGGCCATCATTGAGCTGGGCCATGTGCTGGATCTGAAGGTGGTCGCCGAAGGCGTGGAATGTGAGCAGCAAGCCCAGATACTCGACGAACTGGGCTGCGATCTCTTGCAGGGCTTTTACCTGAGTCACCCGCTCATGAGCAGCGAAATCCACGCCTGGCTGCAGGACCCGGACAAACCCGGTACCGCTGACAATCCGAGCGCCAGCCCGGTACCCTCGCCACCGCCCCTTTCAGGCTAGCTGCCGCGCAACCGGCATCAGACAAGCGGCATCTCGTGCAGCCA
The DNA here is from genome assembly GCA_041591635.1 of Oleiphilaceae bacterium. Lineage (GTDB taxonomy): Bacteria > Pseudomonadota > Gammaproteobacteria > Pseudomonadales > Oleiphilaceae > JACKOD01. The sequence continues at coordinate 7,558 of JBFHRO010000016.1, forward strand.
CTGGGGGTAACGCTCAAGCAACCGGGCCACCCGCTCCATTTCAAAAGCCTTCAAGGCCTCGGCCACCTGATCCAGATAGGCATCCTGCCGGCTGTGCCAGGCCTGAATGTCTGCCGTGGCCGCGGCGCCTGCTTCATGCTGCAAGGCAATCCAGTGCTCCACCAGCAGATAGGAGTCCTGCACCAGGGACTGCAGGGCATCCACGTCGCCGGTACGAATCGACTCGCCATACCGCGATGCCAGCGAGGCTTGAAAGCTTTTCCAGCTCGCGGGCGTCATTTCACTGTAAACGAGGGGATTCGACACCATGGCCTGGGGTTCGCCAATACTCGTCGTACGCGCCACAGCCGGAATATAGCGTTGCACCAATGCCAGCAAATCGCCCTGTTCAAAAGGCTTTTGCAGGTAATCCTCAAATCCTGCCCTGCGGATACGATCAATATCCCGGCTCATCACCGACGCCGTAATGGCAATCACCGGAATATGCGCTGTGGTGCTGTTGGCCCGTAGCGCATGCAGCGCTTCGTAGCCATCCATCGCCGGCATGTGAATATCCATCAAAATCAGCTCCGGCTGCCATTGACTGGCCACCTCCAGGGCTTGCTCACCGTTTTCGGCCTCTTTAACCAGCAGATTGGCTGCCTCAAAATTATCGCGCAGCAACAGGCGGTTGATCTCGATATCGTCCACCACCAACACCCGTGCCGGACGAAAAAACCAGTCATTCGGAGTACGGGCAACGGCCGATCCCACAGGCATCATGGCAACAAACACCTGAGGCAGATTGACCGAAAAACACGAACCCTGGCCCGGGGTGCTCACCAGGGTGATGGTTCCGCCCATGATTTCAATCAGCCGCCGGCTAATGGTCAGCCCCAGGCCGGTGCCACCGTAGCGGCGGGTATTCTGCCCCTGCTGCTGCTCGAAGGCATTGAAAATTGCCTCCTGTTGCGCCGGCGCAATACCAATGCCGGTATCTTCCACATCAATGCGCAAGGCGACGACGCCTGGCTGAGTCGTGGATTGGGCCCGTGCCCGAACCTGTACATAGCCCTGGCAGGTAAACTTGACCGCGTTGCCCACCAGATTGAACAACACCTGACGAATGCGGGCTTCATCCAGCAACAGGCAAGGTGGCACCCCTTCGGTGCAACTGGCGCGCAATTCCACCCGGGCAGAATCAACACGGCTGGCAAAAATCTGCTGCACTTCGGTCAACAGCTGCGCCAGGGCCACCGGGCTGGTTTCGATGTGCATTTTGCCGGCTTCGATTTTCGACAGATCCAGAATATCGTTGATCAGGGTGAGCAACGCCCTGCTGCCGCTGCGAATCGCCCCCAGATACTCCAGCTGGCGGGGTTCACTCAACTGGGCCGCAAGCAAATCGGTATAGCCGATAACGGCATTCATGGGGGTGCGGATCTCGTGCGACATGTTGGCCAGAAATTCGCTCTTGGCGCGGTTGGCCATCTCGGCCTGAGTTGCCAGGGCATGGGCCTCCCGGTTCGCCTGACGCAGTTCTTCTTCGCGCTCTTTCAGGCGCTGCTCGGAGCGAGTGCGCTCCAGAATTTCCTGGGACAGCTTGCGGTTCCAGTAAAAAAACACCCCAATCACCACCACCGCGACCAGAAACACCCGGCGCAACAGCGTATAGTCACTGGCCGGTTTGATGTCGGTGGCAATCCACTTGCGATAGATAGCCTCGAACTGCTCCGCCGGCAAGGTGGCAATCGCCCGGTTGAGAATCTCGACCAGCTCGGGATAGGCAGGGTTTACGCCAAAGCGGATGTTGTACGAATAAGGCGTAACCCCGGCAATACGCACGTTCTCAATGCCGAGCTTGCGCACAAGGTACGTAGCGCTGGGAATATTGGTCACCAGCAGATCAATCTCGCCGTTCGAGAGGGCCAGCATGGCCTGCTCGAGCGACTCCTCAATCACCAGATTCAAGCTCGGGTGATGCAACAGCAGAAAATCCAAAGAGGCATAGCCCTTGACCGCCGCCACCCGTTCGCGCTTGAGCGCCCGCAGGTCACTGGCAATGGTGCGATCGTTGCGTGCCATCAGCACGATGGGAATGGCGAGGTAGGTATCGGTAAAGAGCATGAATTCCCGCCGCTGGGGCGTATCGGCCACCCCGGAAATCAGGTCGATCTCCCCCGCCCGCATCGCTTCCAGGGTTTGATACCAGTGATCACGATAGACATAGGAAAAAGGCAGGTTCAGATGCTGTTGAATCAGCTCCAGATAGTCCCCAATGATGCCATGCACCCGGCCTTCGTCGCTCATCACCTCAAAGGGCGGCCAGTAAGTGTCGCCCGATACCTTTAACGACGGGTGCTGATCCAGCCAGGTCCGCTGGGCCGGGGTCAGTACATCGCCCGGCGCTGTGTTGGCCGTGGCAACGGCGCCAACCAGCAGCAGCCACAGCAGCAGCCCGGCCCGCCAGACCTGTATGCAGTTTCCAGCCATCGCGGCCCCTGTCCCTTTGGTGTTGTCTGTAGTCCGAAAATCGGCTCAGGCCGCCTCTACCCGGTTGCGCCCGCCGTTTTTGGCCCGGTACAGGGCCTGATCGGCAAGATCGAACAGGCCGTCCCGGTCTCGGCCTTCAGTGAAGCCCGCCATGCCGAAGGACATGGTGATCTGTACCCGTTCATTGCGAAAATGAAAGGGCAACCGGGCAATCATTTCCCGGGTTTTTTCCAGCACCGCCAGCGCCATGTCGGGCGGCGTCTCAGGCAGCAAGATAACAAACTCCTCACCGCCATAGCGGGCCACAAAGTCGGTTTTACGGGTGCGCAATGTCAGTTCCTTGGCGATGATCTGAATCACCTTGTCACCGGCCAGGTGCCCGTACTGATCATTCACTCGCTTGAACAGGTCGATATCACAGACCACCAGTGTCGCCGGCTGGCGGTAGCGCTGCCAGCGCTCGTACTCCATCTCGAAGCGCTCTTCGAAGGCTTCACGATTGGGCAGCCGCGTCAGGGTATCGGTCAAGGCACGGGCCCGCTCTTCTTTCAAGCGTTCACGAATGGTGCCGGTTTCCTGCTCCATGGACGCCAGGCGTTCCTGCAACGCTGCCAGTTGTTGATTGAGCTCCGTTTCGCGCCGCGCCTCACCGGCACGGTACTCATCCATGGTCGAGACAATGGCATCGAGATGGCTGTTGATCGAAAGCTTGAGGTGGGCCATATCGGTGGCCTTGGCAATTTCGTCGCTGATCGAGCTGACCTGGCTGCGCACCATGCGATCAAGTTCGCCGCTGTTGCTGCGCCAGTCGCGGGTATGCCGCTGGCTGTCGCTGAGAAATACCTGCAGCTTGGCAAGACGCTCATCCAGCCCCACCAGAAACTGCTCGAACTCCTGCTGCCCCCGCCCCACGGCCGAAATCACCAGATTGGCCACATCGTCCAGGGTGGGCCCCAGTTCGTACCAGTTGAGGCCGCGATTGATGTTTTCCTGCAGGCGCTGCGCCTCTTTGACCGAACCTTCGGGCAACGTGAGCTGCTCAATGAGGGTTTTAAGCGCGCCGCAAACGTGGCCGGCAATGGTCGAGAACCCCGGCACGGGTTCGCCGGTATCGCCACGGGTAATATCCAGCTCGGTCGATACCGCATCGCTTGCGGCACTGCCCGTTGTTTCCGTGGCGCCTGCGACTTCATGGTCATCGAGTTTATGGTCATCGGCCGCCGGATGTCCCCCCGTACCAGCACGCTCGGGCGCGTCTGCAACATTCACGGCGTTTTGATTCGTGCCATCGGCTTTGGCACCAGCGTCACCACCGCGACCAAACAACCGGCTCAGCAGCCCGGTCTTGCCTTCCACGCCCATTTGCAATAACTGCTCGCGCAAGGCGGTTTCCTGTATTTGCGCATACTGGGCCAGAAGATTGGGGTATTCCTTGAGATTGAGCTTTTGGTCTTTGAGGGTTTTGGCCAACCCCTTGAGCCGCTTCTTGTGGTCGCGATCGAGTTTGAGTTCGAGCAGCTGATCAATCAGATCCTGCAATGCCCCCACCACCTGATCGGAATGGGAGGCACGCTGCTCATCCAGTGCCAGCACGGCATCTTCAATGTAGGTAAGGCGTTTGGAGAGTTCGCTCTGACCGGGGTTTTCGCGGCGCAACAAATCCCGCAGGCCAGTGAGCTCCTTGTCCAGACGAGGATTCTGCCCCTCCGCCGCCAGGCTGACCCGCACCAGAATCCGCTGCAGTAGCGACAGGTGCTCATTAAAGGATTTCTCTTTCTTTTCGGCTTCGCCAACGTGGTCAAAGTATTTCTCTTTCCACTTGCGCAGCTCGCGACCAAGGCTTTCACTGTCCGACATTCATCGCTCCCCATGCATGCACGACGCGGCCTGCGCGTAATTTTGAAGAGTATAGCCGGTTTTCCTGAACTACCGCGTCATGATTCCTTTTGAGCGCCGCGACCTCGACGCCGGGCGCGTGGATGCGCCTGATCGTACACCCGCGCCAGATACTGAAAATCCACATGGGTATAGATTTGGGTGGTAGCGATGTCGGCATGACCGAGCAACTCTTGCACCGTTCGCAAGTCACCACTGGATTCGAGCAGATGACTGGCGCAGGAGTGGCGCAACAGGTGGGGATGCAGCGTCATCTCGGCGCCTTCGCGCAGCCCCCACTGCCTCAGACGCAGTTGCACATTGCGCATGGAGATACGACACCCCCGGCCACTGATAAACAGTGCCGGCTCCTGGGGCGCGGCCCGCGCGTGACGCACCAGAAGCCAGGCCAGCACCGCCGCCCGGGCTTTACTGCCCACGGGCACGATGCGCTCTTTACCCCCCTTGCCCAGCACCCGCAACTCGTCGGCATCGCGCAAAAAGGGCTCGACATCCAGGCCGACCAGCTCGGACAAACGCAACCCGCAGGAATAAAAAAGCTCGACCATGGCACGATCGCGCTGATCGCACCAGTCATCGCTGCCGCCTTCGACAATGGCGCTGAGTTGATCGACATCGAGGGTGCGCGGCAACCGCCGGCCCGCTTTGGGGGCACTTACGCCCACTACGGGATTGTCGGTCACCCAACGCTGCGCCAGTGCATAGGCAAAAAAACTGCGAATGGCTGAAAGTGTACGGGCAATACTGCGCGCACTCAAACCCTCGGATGCATCGCTGCCGTGGTCCGGGGCACGCTGGCGCGCACGCCGTCGAATCGTGGGTCTTGGCCGGCGCAGAAACACCAGATAATGACGCATCAGTGCTTCCGACACCCGGGCATAGTCCGTGACCCCCGCCTGCAGCTCAAGCCAGCGGGCAAAGGCTTCGAGATCCCGGCGATAGTTGCTGAGCGTGTGCACCGAATAGCGCTTTTGCTCGCCCAGCAGGCGCAAAAATGCCTCCAGCGGGGCAGACAGCGCCCTGTTCAACGCAGGCGCGGTCACAGGCTATTCCAGCAGTTTGGCAACGACTTCAATGCTGTTGCTGCAACGCTCGCGGGCGAGCAGCGGCGGCAACAGCCGGCTGAGCGTATCGCTGATGTAGGAAAGAAACAGGGAGCCCATGCTGCTGGTGAAGTAATGCTCATCATCACTGCCCACGCTCAGCATGCCCAGATGATCATCGGCGCCCAGAGGAATGACAGCGGCGGACTTCACCTTGTCGGCCGCCAGCGGAAACAGGCAGCGCATCTGCGGGGGCTTGAACTGGCCACACACCGCCCGGTGACTGTCGAGCAGGCTGCCAAGGTCCTGTCTGGCGCGCTGATGACTGATCATGGTGACGTTACTGGCGGCGTAATCGCGCTTTTCACCCAGCAGCACGAGACTGCAAAAGGGCACACCAAAATCGCCGCGAATGCTCTCATCAAGCATGATCAGCACTTCATCCAGACTTTGGGCTTCCAGCAGGTGAACCAGCAAGCGCTTGCTCTTTTCAAAAAAGCGATCATTCTGCCGCGCGATTTCGATCAGCTCAGCAAGCTCGCGCTGCAACAGATCCCGCTGCTGGCGAAACAGGTGCACCTGCCGTTCCATCAGCGAAATGGCCCGACCACTTTCGTGCGGGATCGACAACTCCGTCAGCAGTGCATCGTTACGGATGAAGAAATCCGGATGCGCCCGCAAATAGTTGATCACCTGACATTCCGTGGCCGGTATTGTGATAACCGGCTCTTTCTGGGTTTCTGACATGCTTCACCGCTCCCAGCATTCCTGGTTCTTAGAATTATTCGTGCTTCTGATCATCATTTGGCTTGCGACGCCCGGATTGGCCCAGGCCAGCTCCGGCATCCTTGAGGGCCTCACAGTCGCACCTGCCCCTCAAACACAAAGCTGGCCGGCCCGTCCATCATCACTGGATGCCCAATGCCCTGCCATTGAATATGCAAATTGCCACCGGGCAATTTCACTTCGACCTGGGTGCCAAGCAAGCCGCGCAGTTGCCCCGCCACCACCGCGGCGCAAGCACCGGTGCCACACGCGAGGGTTTCCCCGGCGCCACGTTCGAACACCCGCAACTTGATCAGCTTGCGGTTGACGACTTCCATAAAGCCGATATTGGCTTTTTGCGGAAACCGGGGATGCGCTTCCAGCGCCGGCCCCAGCAGGGCTACCGGCGCCGTGGCGACCTCATCAACGACCAGCACAGCGTGTGGATTACCCATGGAAACGGCGCTGATTTCCAGCATCTGCCCGTTAACCTCAACCGGATACACCGGGGCCCGGGCGGGCGCCAAAAAAGGCACCTGTGCCGGCTCCAGCACGGGGGGGCCCATGTTAACCACCACCTTGTTGTCGGCAGTTAGCCTGAGTTCGATGTTACCCTTGGCGGTTTGCACCCGGATCACATCTTTATCGGTCAGGCGTGCCTCACGCACAAACCGGGCAAAGCACCGGGCGCCGTTACCGCATTGTTCCACTTCGGAGCCATCGGCATTGAAGATGCGGTAACGGAAGTCCACATCGGGGCAACCGGGCGGCTCTACCAGCAGCAACTGGTCGAAACCTATGCCGAAATGGCGATCGGCGAGACGTTTTATCTGATCAGGACGAAAATGCGCGTGCTGGCTAATGAGATCCACCACCATAAAATCGTTTCCCAGACCCTGCATCTTGGTGAATTTAACCAGCATTGGTTTGCCTTTTTTGGATACTGCCTGTTGCATGTCGTTCGAAAATACGCGGTTTCGTTACCCAGTCAAGTTCAGTCCAGGGTTTTTTCCAGTCGCAACTGGTCTTCGATGGTTTCGCGCAGGCGCACCACCCTATGCGTTGTGCCATCGACCATGATCTCCGCGGCCCGGTTACGGGAATTGTAGTTGGAGCTCATGGTAAAGCCGTAGGCGCCCGCCGAGCGTACGGCCAGCAAATCGCCCGCCTGCAGTGCCAGGGTTCTGTCCTTGCCCAGAAAGTCGCCGGTTTCACACACCGGCCCGACCAGATCGTAGCAGCGCGCCGGCACATCCTGACGCGGCGCTACCGGTTCGATCTGCTGCCAGGCGCTGTACAGCGCGGGACGGATCAGGTCGTTCATGGCGGCATCGATAATGGCGAAATTCTTGTCCGGGGTACACTTGAGAAACTCAACCCGGGTCAGCAGTATTCCCGCGTTGGCTACAATGGAGCGGCCGGGCTCAAGCAGGAGTTTCAGCCGCCGGCTGGCGAGCTTCTCGAGAATCGCCCCCACGTAGGTCTGCGGACTGGGCGGGGTTTCGTCGTTATAGCGCACCCCCAGGCCTCCGCCAAGGTCCAGGTGTTCGATCTGAATCTGGCGCGAGGCCAGCTCATCGATCAGGCCCAGCACCCGATCCAGCGCATCCATGAAAGGCGCGATATCCGTCAGCTGTGAACCTATATGGCAATCCACGCCGGTAATACGCAACCCGGGCAGTGTGTTCGCCAGCTCATACACCCGCACCGCCTCTTCAATGGCAATTCCAAACTTGTTTTGCTTGAGCCCGGTCGAGATATAGGGGTGGGTCTGGGCGTCGACATCCGGATTCACCCGCAGCGATACCGCCGCCTGGCGACCTGTCTCTTGCGCCACGTCACTCAGGCGGTACAGCTCGGCCTCGGATTCGACATTGAAACAGTAGACCCCGACTTCCAGGGCCCGACGCATTTCTTCGACCTGCTTGCCCACCCCGGAAAACACCACCCTGGCCGGATCGCCACCGGCGGCCAGCACCCGCTCAAGCTCCCCCCCGGACACTATGTCAAAGCCGGCGCCCAAACGTGCCAGCACATTGAGTACGGCCAGATTGGAGTTGGCCTTGACGGCGTAGCACACCAGGTGCGGGTAGTCGCACAGTGCCTCTTCATAATTGCGGTAATGGGTTTCGATGGCGGCACGGGAATACACATACAGGGGCGTTCCCCAGGTTTGCGCCAGCTCGCGGGCGGCGACATCTTCGACAAACAATTCGTTGTTGCGGTAGGCAAAAAATTCCATGGTGGTCCCGATAGTTGAAATCAACAGGCAATCCGGCTTGGGCGTGAACGCGGGCGGTTGCTGCCTTGATCAATAGGATGTTGTGGTTTGGTCGCGCGCCTTCTTGTCGCGCTCGTCAGTATCCTGCGCATCGGCAGGCATTGGCAGCGACAATTCGCGCCGTCCAAAAGGTACTTCTTTTTTCGCTGGCGCATTCTGCGGCAGGTACAGGTCGCCCTTCAGACCACACCCGGTGATGCCCGCACACAGCATCCAGACGCTCACACATAACCCGATAACTTTCAGCACAATTAAGGTCCCAAAGGCAAAAAATCAGCCCCCTGATTGTACCCGATGTCGGCGCCGTTCGCGCTATTTGTTCGGCCCTCACGGGCTGCCTGCGTACAGGCTGGCCAATGCCTGATTCAGCAATCGCTCGATTTCCTGCTTGTATTGCAAGTAGTGCATGGTCTGCATTTGCAGCAATTCCGTGCCCAGATCCATGTCGCCCGGCAACCCCAGGTCGGTGATATAACAGGGGTATGCCTGCGCGGCATGGCGCATGGTTTTGATATAGTGCGCCACCGCATTGATCAGCTGATCGCCGTATTCGAGACTGGTGAACTCTTGCTGGTCACAATAAATGTCAAACTGCAGCCGCCCTTCCAGATCCCGGTGGCCAATCGCCTGAATATCAATATAAAACGCCGCCGCATCGGGGGTAATGCCGCGCTTTCGCACTTCAAAAACACCCGGATCCCGACCTGCTACCAGCTCGGCAAACTCGATTTCCGACTCCATGACCGGCTCATCAATCGACAAACTCATCTGGCGCCGCTCGGCCACGGCCGTCAAAAACCGCTGCAAGGGCTGTAACAGCGCTGCCGTATTGAAAAACACCGACTGCCAGCAAAACAGGCTGCCGCGCTCGTCCAGCACGCAAATTTCCGCCTGTTTGTCCTGGGCATAAAAAAACACCTGAATCACCCCGGGGCGATCGTATTGTAACAAGGCACGGATCCGGGGCTGATTCTGCAGTGCGTAGCTATCAAGCACGATCGGGCTGTACTGCGCCTGGGGCTGGGCCAGATGCGCTGCAAGCGCCTCCCAGCGATCAAACGAGAAAAAGCGCGGAATATCGACAAACTGCAGAACAAAATAGCGAAACTCGATTTCGATAACATAGCGCGCGTGGCGGTTGGCGTCGGAGCAACAATAAAGATCGATCACGCTTTGCAACAGATCCTCGACCCGCCGCGCAATCGCCGCCGCCCGGTGCAGGCAAAAACACTTCACCTGCCATTGTGGCAGCGGGGCCTGCAGATTTTCGCCCAGACTCAACAGCAGGCTCTTGAGACACTGAATCAGGGTGTCGCCGGTTTCAAAGCGTTGCACATGCACTTCGTTCCAGCTGTTAAGCTCGACCTTGTCGATGGTAACCACGAGATTATCCCGCTCGGCACTGAAGCCCAGTGAATCCGTCCGGTCGCTGAGTTTGTGGATACCGCGGGCGGAGTACCGCTGCAGCGGATCCACCCCCACATTGATCAGCAGCAAGAGTTTGCGCAAGCTTTGTTTGTGCTCAAAGGCCGCGTGGGACAAGGGCGGTAGCGGCATGGGCAAAAAGCTCTCAAAAGTGTGCAGCACCTGGCGAAACTGCTGCATGGTAAGAGGGCAGTCGCCTGCCACCAGACTAAAGCGGGTGGCGCGTGATACCAGGCCATTAAACCAGGCCCAGGCGACCAGTTCGATCAGGCTCAGTGAGCGTTTCAAGGGGGTGCTGGCAAGGGCATCGGCCGGCGTGGCCAGATCGGCAAACAACAGCCAGCCGGTAGCAATGTCGCCGGCGCCTGGGAAACTGCTCTGATGGTGCAGCGACAGGCTCTCTTCGTACAAAGATGGCGCAATGCCGGGATTGATCATCTCCACCTTGCCGGCCTTGCGCTGAAACGCCGCGTACAGTTTGCGCCCCAACAGGTTCATCTCGCCGGCACTGATACTGGCTTTGAGCTGATGCACCCGGGCATACTGGGACAGAAAGCGATAGCTGTGGGTCAGGGCATTAACGATGGTCTTGCGCTCCCGGTACACCACCGCCGCCTTCCAGGCACTGCGCCCGTCGAGCAGCTGCAACTGGCGGGGTTGCCACTGCCACTGCCCTACCAAATCCTGCAGCACCTGCTGTTGCCAGGAAGGCGCACGTCCGGCCGGGCGCACACTGAGCCGCTTGCCCACCTTCAGGTAAAACGCCCGGCGCACCAGTTCCAGCCGGTCAAACTCTTCCCGCCCCTGCAAATAGTGTTCGAGCCGCCGATACAGCATGACATAGGGATCCAGCACATCGATGGTGGCATCGCCGGCAAAGACCTGCGCCTTGAACGTCAGACTCAGGCAATAGGCCTTTGGCAGCTCGTGGGCGTATACTTCTGCCAGCATGAGCTTGAGCAGCGATTTGTAAGGTGCATCAATGCCTTTGTACAGCTGCCACATGCCGGCGCCGACAAACTCTTCTTTGGGAATATCGGCCACATGGCCAAAATCAATCACCTCGGCGGGATTGATAAAACGCCGCTCCAGCAGCAATTTCACAATGCGGCCGTAGTCGTGCTCGCGCTGCGCAGGCACCAGCCACCACACGGGTGTGCGCCCGCCCAGCCAGATACTGGTGCGATAGAATTCGTCCAGCAAGAGATAATGCTGGGCACTGCCACTGCTTTCCTGATCAATCGCATTTTGTGACCGACCGTGGCGAAACGCCTGCGCCTGCATCAAAAAAATGTGCAATTCGAGCCCCTGCTGCCCGGCCCACTGACCAATGGCAACCGCCTTGCGCTGCAGCTCCGCCAGAGCCCCGGCCTCCAGCCCTGCACGGTGGCACAGCCACAGATCAATATCGCTTTTCTCCGAGTGCGCCAGGGTTCCGGTACTGCCCATCATGAACAGGGCTTCAATGTCACCCTTGCGCCCCCGCACTTCCTTTACTGCCAGGGTGCGAAAGAATTTATGGGCACTGCGCAGGGTTTCCCGGTCAACATGGTAATGATCCACGCCGCAGGGTGTGACAGAGCTGACAAAACCCGGCAAAGAAGGGTGGTTGAGATGAAACAGTAGCGGCAGAATATCAAGTATCGGCTGATGGCGCTGGGCAAGCCCTTCACGGGTGCGGGCCAGACGCGCGGCATTGAGCGTCAGAAAGCGCTCCCGCAGGGTTTTAAGCAGCTTGCGGTCAATGCCCTCTTCGAATTCCAGCCTGATGGGTTTTTGACTTGGCATGGCGCGGTTAGTCCTCGATTCACTACAGCGGATCAAACCGCGTCCAGACTGATAAAACTAGTGGAAAGCGGCAGAAATGCCAAGCAGCGGCTTTGCCTGCTATGCTCCCTAGGGCGCTGGACCGGCAGCCAGACATTACTGACTATTCGTACATTCGGCAGGACAACACAAATGATCCGTTACCACATTGCCCGCACCCGCATCGACGCCCCGGCTGGCAAGGCCCCCGAAGAGGCCTGGATCCTGACCAACGATCAGAACGAGATTATTCGTATCAGCGCCCTGGCAGAGCGCTGGTTCGGTTATCGCAATGCCGACCTCAAGGACAAGCCCCTGAAGATGATGATGGCTTCCTCCATGGATTGCCCCCAGCCGCTACAGGCGGATATTCCCGATCGCAAGCCCGCTGCCGTGACCTTTCGCAATGCCGAAGGCAACTTTTTTACCGGCATGCTGAGCCAGGAGCGCCTGCACGACCTGCCCAGTGAAGCGCCCGTGCCTGCCGTCGAGGCGGCCCCTGCCAAGCCCGCACCGCTGACCGACGTTTTTGCCCAGATGAAAGGGCTCGGCGGCTGGCAACTCAACCTCAAAACACAGCAAGTACAGATGTCCGAAGGCGCCAGCGATATTTTTGACTTGCCGGTGAACAGCCAGCCCAGTGCCGAACACATGCTGTATTTTTTCAGTGACCGGCAACAGCGCCTCAGCGCCATGGTTCGCCGGGCGCTGGACAAGGGTGTGGCATTCGAACTGGAAGTGCCCATCATTACCCAAACCCAGGAGTCGCGCTGGGTGCGGGTCAACGGTCAGCCTCAGCTCAAGGACGGCAAGGTGACGGGCCTCAGCGGTACCATTCTCGACATCACCCCCTTTCGCCAGCAAAGTGAAGAAAGCAGTTATCTCACCGAATGCCTGATCAGCATTCTCGAAGGCAGCCAGGATCTGATTATTGCCCTGGATAACGCCTACAACGTCATTTACTGCAACCAGGCCTATATCGAAGAGTTCAAAACCCTGTTCGGCTTGCCGATCAAGCGCGGTGATCACCTGCCGGGGCTGCTGAAAAAGCACACCAACGAACGCCTCATTTATATGCGTTTGTGGGAGCGGGCCTTTGAAAAGGAAAGCTTCAATGTCGAAATGCCGCTGGCCCAGCAAGAAGGCGAGCTGCCGGTGTGGCGCATTCAGTTCACCCGCATCAACGGCCGCCACGGCGACTGCATGGGCGCGGCCCTGATTGCCAAACGCCTGTCAGACGACGCCAATCCGCAGGAAACCTTCAACTACCTCGCCCGCCACGATCCGCTGACCGGCCTGTTCAACCGCAAGGAATTCACCAACCGCCTCAATCGCTGCATCGAGCAAGCACATCAGCGGCATTCCGAGCACTCCTTTTTGTACATGGATCTGGACAACTACCAAAGCATCAATGAGAGCTATGGCGACAAGTTCGGCGATCAGCTGCTCAAACAGCTCGGCCTGATGATTCGGGGCAAGATTCGCCAGCGCGATGCCCTGGCCCGCATTGGTGGCGATGCCTTTGGGGCCATTCTGGAGAACTGTGGCGGCGCCGAAGCCCTGAAGGTGGCCTTTACGGTACGGGATACCATTGCCGCCTACCACACCAAACCCAATGCCAACAACGTGGAAGTGAGTGTCTCCATTGGTCTGGTGCCCATTACCGCCGACACCCTGCCCACCGCTGGCGAAGACAAAAGCGTTGCCGATGTACTGCTCGAAATCGGCCATAACACCTGCTATGCCGCCAAGGCGCTGGGCAAGTCCCGGGTCAACTGCTATCAGCCCAAGGTCGAGAATCGCGCCAATGAATTGACCGAATATCGCCGGGCCATTGATCTGATCCAGGATATTCTCATGGACGCCTCGCAGCTGTGCATCGACTACCAGCAGATCCGCCCGATTCACAGCGCCGCCTGGGGCGATCATTTCGAAATTCTCACCCGCCTCGAAGACACTGCCGCCGGGCGGATACAGCCTGAGCATTTTTTGCCCATTGCCGAAAAGTTTGATCTGGCGACCGAGCTTGATCGCAAGATCATCGACACTGTGTTTGCCTGGCTGGCAGCACACCCGCAACAGGCACACCGGCGCAAGCTCTGCTCGATCAACCTGACCCTGAGCAGCCTGCTCGACACCAAACTCAGCAGTTTTATCGAAAACCGTCTGCAGCACCACAAGCTGCCGGCCGAACTGTTCTGCTTCGAGTTCGACGAAAGTGCCGTCACCCGCGACATGTACCACTCGCTGGAGCAGTTCAACCGCATCAAGCAGCTGGGCTGCAAGCTGGCGGTCGACAAGGTGGGCACCGCAGGAAGCCACTTCGCCTACCTCAACCTGCTGCCGGCCAGTTTTATCAAAATCAGCGGCCAGATGATCAGCGCCATTCACAAAGACAAGGTGGCCATGATTCTGGTCGAAAGCCTGCACAAGATCGCCGAGGCCACCGGCAAGCAAACCATTGCCTGCGATGTGGAAAACCACACCAGCCTCAGCACCATTCGTCAAATGGGCCTGCATTTTGGCCAGGGCATGGGCATAGCACCACCCAAATCCCTCAGCACCCTGCTGGATGGATAACCCCGCCATCCCCTCGCCATTGGTCTACACTCAGGAGAACCGCTTTTGGTTTCGCCACAGTGATCGACCATGGCGTGAGTAGTCACCCGATACGGACACCCGACCCGCATGCAGATCAGAGCCGCCCCCCTCGCCCCCCGACACACACGCAAGGCGGTGATTACCCGGGTGTTTGCGATGCTGTGGGTGTTGAGCTGGACGCTACCGGCCATGGCCAGCGGCACGGCACCGGCCCTGCGGGTGCTGGCCTGGCCGGGTTACGCCGACGAAGATGTTGTCAGGGTTTTTGAACAGCAGAGCGGGCGCAGGGTGCAGGTGACCTACGTAACCTCCGATGACGAGCTATGGCAAAAGACAGGAACCAGCCCCGGCGAATTTGATGTTTTTGCCGTCAACACGGCCGAATTGCAGCGCTATCTGATTGCCACGCGGCTGCTACCGATCGACCTGACCCAAATCCCCAATCAAAGCCGCCAGCTGGTGCGCTTTCAGACGCTGACGCAAAGCCAGTTGCTGCGCAAGAACAATCAGGTCTATGCCATCCCCTATACCTATTCCGAAATGGGGCTGATTTATAACCCCGATATCGTCACTGCACCGCCAACGTCAATTGCCGCATTGTGGGATCCGCGCTATCGCGGCCAGGTTCTGGCCTTTGACGCCAGCAATCACAACTTTTCCATTGCCGCCCAGGCCCTGGGTTTTCCCGACCCGTTTCATCTCGACGAAAGCCAGATGGCGGCGGCCGCTATCAAGCTGATCGACTTGCGGCGTAACCTGTTTGCGCTCTACTCCGACCCGGACGAAGTCATACAACTCTACAGGGAGACCGGGATCGCGCTCATCTATGCCAATTACGGCACCCAACAGGTGAGCAAGCTGCGTCAAGCCGGTTTCAACATTGGCTACGTGATTCCCGCCGAGGGCGCTTTCGCCTGGCTCGATTGCTGGGTCATCACCCGAGAGGCCCGAGACGTGGCGCTGGCACATGCCTGGATCAACTATATGCTTGAGCCTCAGGTCGGCCAGATCCTCACCGAGCGCCAGGGGCTGGCCAACACCCTGAGCACGCCGGCAGGTCAGCGCGAGAGCGACCGGATTCTCTGGCTCGAACCGCTGGCCAAACCACAGCAGCGCAGTGCCTTATGGGAGCGAATCCGCGCCGGTGAGCCGCCGGAACACTTCCGCTAGCACCGGTGCGAACGATGAGAATCACCACCAAACTCCTGCTCTGGTTCAGCGCGACCTCCATTGCCGCCATCGTTCTGATGGGGTATCTGAACTATGATCGCAACCGCGATCTGGTGATGGCGCGGGCCTCTGATGACCTGCTCACCTCTACTCGCTTGCTTGCCGGCCGTTTCTTGCAGGAACTCAAGGGAGTGGAGTCGGATCTCATCACCTTGTCACACCTTGCGCCTGTGTTTATCGGTATCGAAACGCCCGCGACCCAGGAAACCAAGTCCCCACCGGTGCGCGCAGGCCTGGCGTGGATATTCGAGGATTTCCTTCAAGCACACCCCGAGTACCTCGACATCCGCTATGTGGCACTGGCCAATTTTGGACGCGAAACCGTTAGGGTCAATCAGACGCCGCAAGGCATCGAGCGGGTTGCCGAGAAAAATCTGCGCGAGAACGGCCATTTTCCCTACCTTTATCGAACCATCAAGCTGGGGCCGGGCAAAGTGCACTACGCCAACGTTAACCTCAAACAGGAAAACGCTTTGACCGGTGCCGCCAATCAGCCCTCGATCAAGCTTTCCATTACCGTTCACAGTGTCGATCAAAAGCCGGTCGGCGTCATCGCCGTCACGCTCGCGCTTAACACCTTGTTCCAAAGTCTGGCCAAAGAAACCGGCCAAGATGCTGAACTCTATCTGGCAGGCCCGGATTCGGATGTTCTGATTCATCCCGACCCGAACAAGACCTTTGGCCTGGATAAGGGCCACCGCTACCGTCTGGATCAGGAGTTTTCACCCTTGCACGAATTTCGGCTGCAGGATCGCCGCGATACTGTGATTCACGACCCAGGTGACACAGGTGCCCAGGGGTACGTTGCCGCCTTCAGCAAAATAGCCTTAAATCCCGCCCAGCCCGAGCATGTCTATCTCATGGGGTTGCGTCTGCCGTATCACAAGCTCGCCCCCGTCACCTCGGCCATGCAGCAGGCCAGCATCGAGATCATCATCACCTTCGCCATCTGCGCCCTGTTTATCTCCATGGGGCTGTCGCGCCTGCTGGCCCGTCCGATCAAGCAGATCATTAACGCCATCGAGCAGACAAGCGGGCCGGATCATACCGCCAGCGCCCTGCCCCTGAATCGAACTGACGAGCTGGGCGTGCTGGCACGTACCTACGATGAGCTGATGACCCGCATCAAGCAGCAATTCGAATCCCTGCAAACCAGCGAAAGCAGTTTGCAGCACATTCTGGAAGCAGCCCCTCTGATGATCCTGATTCTCGATGCCAGCGGCACCAAGGTACTGTTTGCCAATCGCCAGGCAAAACAACTGGACCTGACCAGCCAAAGTGCAACCAGCAACCCGCTGCTGGCCTTGCAAGAGCGCGGTGTACCCCGGCTCGGCCGCGCCGGTGACGTCGACAAGGGCGTGCACGAGGGCGAATTTTTCCTCTACGACCGCGAGGAGCGCCCGCTGTGGCTGGCCCTTTCGACCATCAACATCAACTACCAGGGAACACCGGCCCTGCTCGCCGCCTTTACCGACATTACCAAAACCAAGGAAAACGAAAGCCGTATTACGCAACTGGCGTTTTATGATCCGCTTACCGGCCTGCCCAACCGTCGGCTGCTGCTTGATCGTCTGACGCAGGCCATCGCTCAGGCAAAACGTCATCGTACTCACGGTGCCATTGTTTTCATGGATCTCGACCGGTTCAAACTGCTCAACGACACGGCTGGCCACCAGTTGGGCGACGAGCTGCTGATTCAGGCTGCCGGGCGTATCCGGGCTGTACTGCGCGATACCGATACCGCTGCACGCCTGGGCGGCGACGAATTTGTCGTAGTACTGGATTGCACGTCTGAGACCTCATCAACAGCAACCCAGGAAGCACTGCGGATAGCCAAACGATTACGCGAGGCCCTGGGTGCCCCCTATGAGTTGAGCTCCACCGTCCATCACTGCTCCTGCAGCATTGGCTTGACCTGTTATCCCGATCATGACCTGCAGGCCAGCGACTATATTGCGCAGGCCGACACCGCCATGTATCTGGCCAAAAATGAGGGCGGCAACGGAATTACCTTCTTCAAATCCGAGATGAAACAGGCCGCCAGTGATCGCTTGGCGCTGGAAAAAGCCCTGCGCCGGGCGCTCAATGAAGACCAGTTCAGCCTCGTCTATCAGGCGCAGGTGAATGCGCAAGGCGAAGCCTTCGCCGCCGAAGCCCTGATTCGCTGGCATCATCCCCAGCGGGGAATGGTATCGCCGGCAGAGTTCATTCCGATTGCTGAACAAACCGGCTTGATCCTGTGGATCGGCGAATGGGTATTGCGGACCGCCTGCACCCAGATGAAGCACTGGTCAGAACAGGGTCTGCGGCTTGAGCACATTTCGGTCAATGTGAGTTCATCCCAGTTCTGGCAACAGGATTTTGTGCAACGCGTTCAAGCCGCCTTGCAGGAAGCGGACATTGCGCCATCACAGCTGATGATTGAATTGACGGAAGGGGTGCTGATCGACGACATCGAGGGTGCCGTCGATAAACTCACCCAGCTGCATGCGCTGGGTATCGCCGTGGCGGTCGATGACTTTGGTACTGGCTACTCGTCCCTGAGCTACCTGTCGCGCCTGCCGATCTCTCAACTGAAAATCGACCAGAGCTTTGTTGGCAATCTGACACAAGACCCGGCCAATGCCGTGATCGCCGAAACCATTATCAGCATGGCGGCCAGTCTGGGCATGGCGGTGGTGGCCGAAGGGGTCGAAACCCTGGCTCAGCAGGCGTTTCTGCAAGCCAAAGGTTGCGCCGCCTTCCAGGGATACTACTATTGCAAACCCGCGCCGGCCGAGCAGTTCTATCGCGACTGGCGCGGCAACACCGCCAGCGGCTGAGCGCCTGCCCGCTCAGTTCATGGCACGTTGGGCCAGCTGTGCCTGCGCCCGCACCACGGCC
>JBFHRO010000017.1:0-25921 GCA_041591635.1 Oleiphilaceae bacterium
ATACAGCACATAATCCGCGCGCTTGGGGCCGCCTTTGGCTTCGGGGTTCTTTATCCGTGCAGCCATCTTGCCGCGCACCATGACGCGGCCATCCGTGAGGTTTACCTCCTCTCGAAACTGATTCTGCTGCCAGCCTGCCTGCAAAATAGCCGGGGTGATGTATTTGGTGCAGATGTCGCGCTCGCTGAGCTGGTGTTTATCCATCAGTGCTCATCCCTTTATTTGCTCGTTGTCGTCTTCATCAGCACCACCGGCTCTCACCCATTCATCCACCTCAGACAGCTGAAATTTCCACAGCCGGCCGATTTTATGAGCGGGGAGGCCTTTGCGTTCGCGCCAGCGGTAGACGGTATCTTTGGCGATGCCCAGGTGTTGGGCTACGTCGAGGGCAGTGACCCAGGGTTCGGTGGTCATGGTTTTGGTACCCGGTAAAAGACTAGAGTCGTTTAAAATCGTTAGTAGTCTACCCCATCATAGTTCTGCTAACCATGCCAAATTGGTGGGTATTAGGTTGCTCCCAATATGCCGGTGCGAACCTGGGTACAAACTGCGAACCCGAGTTCACGACCTGTCGGTAGCGAACCGCTGCGCTGTTGCCCCCCGTATGGTGTAGTGGCCGGGAAGGACCCAAGCCTCGAACTGGGTTGGACGACGCTGGACGAGCTGCATACACTCCGGTGGATGAACCCCTATTTTCTAGACATTGCCCTCACCACACCGCTGGAGACTTTGCTGGCCTTGCCTAATGCGACAGGCTTGCGGGAAGACTTGGCGCACCTTGAATCCGCACAATTGCAGGCCTTACTGGTGTGCGTGGATGAATGGATAAAGTGAACACGAAGGCAAAACAAAGCGCACTTTCGACAGCACCAAGCGGCTATTGCCAGAGATCCTTGCCGAAATCGTCGAGGCAAAGATTCAGTTACCGGATTTTCAGCGTGGATGGGTTTGGGATGACCAGCACATTCGTAAGCTTCTGGTGAGCATCGCCAGGTCATTTCCGGTTGGGGCGGCCATGCTGCTGGACACCGGCGGCGATGCCAGCTTCCTGGTACGGCCTCACCACCCTGAAGCCCGCGCAAAAAAAACGGCTCCCGGGGGAGCCGCTGGTGCTGTGCCTGAAGGCCAGCTATAACGCTCTGCGTTCGTCACAACGGGGCAGGCGTTTTTTCAGAATCAGGGTGTTCATGCCCATCCAGTGGTTGTAGTAAATCTCATCCATATACTGCTGAATGATGTGCCATCCGCGGCCCGACGGGGCAGTGCTCTCTACACAGGGCTGTTCCCCGGGAAGGCCGAATTCCGGTGACCAGTAGACCAAGGAGATAACCAGGTGTCGCGCGGTGACGCAAAAATTCACCCGGATGAAGCCGTCGCTGGCATTCTCGGGACTGTGCTTGATGATATTGTTCAGGGCTTCTGCCACCACCACGCGGGATTGAAAGCAAAAGGCTTCTGTCGCGTTAATCGTTTTGCAAAACGCTTGCATCCTTCGCAGTATCGGATCAACGGCGCCAGCCTGGTAAGTAATCGAAAGGGTGTTATCGTTCATGGAGTCTCTCCTCGTCGGGTATTCAGGACTCTGTTGCGGTTTCTCAGTGAATGACGCACAGGCGTTTGACGCCGGCGGTGGTTTGACTTGGGGGGCGAATGACGGGCACTCGCCTTTCCAGTAGCAGGAGCGAGATATCGTCGTCGGCCTGGCTCATGTCGAGGGTGCGTTGCATCACTTCGGGAAAACGCTGATGCAGCTTGTCGATAGACAAGCTGGCCAGTTTCTGAATCCACTGCGCCAGTTTTTTCTGATCCAGCGGGGCGCCATTGGGAGCCTGGCAGGTGAACAAACCGTCGGAATGCAACATCAGGCGGTCTTTGTCGGCCATCGTAAAGGTAACGTCTTCATAGGTGGCCTCTTCAAACATGCCCACCGGAAACCCGCCCCGGCCCAGGGTTTCTGTTTGCCCATTGGCCCGAAGCAGCAAGGGCATAGGCATTCCCGCCTGGCTAAACACGCCTTCCCCGGTGCGCGAATCGATAACACCGTAGATCATGGTGTAATAGTCACGGCAGTTTTCATCGCTTTGAAAGCGCGCGTTCAATGCGCTGATAACGCGATGGGGGGCTATGGCCCGGATTTCACCGGTTTGGGGATCTGTCTCTTTGAGTGCCAGAGACTCATCGGGCGAGGCGAGCAGGCGTGAGATACTGAACGAATGCATCGCAGCCCTGACGCCGTGCCCGGCGACATCAATGTGATAAAACCCCAGCAGGTGTTCGCTGAGCTCAATGACGTTGTAGGCATCTCCCGCAACGCCGTTGGCGGCTTTGAAAAAGTGAGCCAGTCCAAACCCGCCACCTTGATGGGTGTTGCGCGGCAGCAGGCTGCGCTGGAGCTTCTCTGCGGCCGCCAGATCAGACTGGAGTTTGTGATGCATCCGGGTTTCCCGCTGCAACGCCTGCTCGATTTGCTGGTGTTTGGTTTGCAGCCCCTTGCGCATGCTGACAATGCGTCGTCCGGCCTTGAGTCGCACCCGCAGTTCTTCGCGATTGTAGGGCTTGCTGATGAAGTCATCGGCACCGGCGTCCATCGCCGCGATCAGATCGCACTTGGCGTCTCTGGCCGTGAGCAGAATAAAGTAGGGTGCGGTCGTGTCTTCCTTGTGCAGTTCGCGGCACAAGGCAAAGCCATCCATGCCCGGCATGCGCCAGTCACTCAGCACTATATCTACCGGGTGGGTTTGCACAATCTCCAGCGCCTGATGGCCATTGGTGGCGGTGTGGATGCGGTAATCGAGTTTGTCCAGAACCGCCACCAGCACTGACAGTTCTGCCAGGGAGTCCTCTACCACCAGTACCGACATGGCCTGCGGATCTGAAACTGTGACATGGGCAAGAAAATCGTTCATGGCGGTCTCACCTCGGGTGACGTGACGGTTTGCAAAAACACGGGACGCCTGTGGCGGCCGTGCCGGTCTGTAGCAGGTGTGTGCAAATCCTGCGCCATGCCCCTGCAATCGCCGTGTACAAGGCCGGTGGGCAGCGGAGCCAGAGGGTTCCCGCAGGCTTGATCGATCGTTTTGGCGAGTTTTTGCAAAATGCACTGCACTATGCTATTCAAATGGGAAGCGCCTGCGATAAGGCGACCTATAGGCCCCACCAGGGAGATGTGAACCCATGACACTGTTGCGACAGGACGTAGTGAATCAACTCAGGGCGGATACTTCCCCGGCACTGCTGCCGGTGTTGCTCAAAAGTTTTCTGGATGAGCTTCCCGTGCGCCACCAACAGTTACAGCAAGCACTGGCGAAGGGTGAGGCGGTGGCGGTTCGGGAGGCGGCCCATGCCATCAAGAGTTGCGCGGGAACCTACGGTGCCGAGCAACTCCGGGTCAGCGCCATGGCGCTGGAGAACGCCGCCGCCGACCGGCAGTCATCGCAGTTTGCGGTACTGGCAAACGATCTGGCAGCCGTGCTGGAGCAAACCCGCACAGTCTACGAGCAGTATTTGGCCGCTTGCCCGGCTGACTGACTCCCGTGTTGATTGATCATAGCGCGGGTGAATACGGCATCCGCCGCCCAGAGGAGGGCGCTTGTGAAGCTGGAACAAGGTGAAAAAGTTCTTTTGGTAGAAGACAACATCTCCAGTGCTCTGGTTTACCGCAGTTATATGGAACCTGAGTATGAGGTAACAGTGGCGTATACCGGACAAGAGGCGCAGGCGGCCTTTGTGGCGGGCCATTTTGCCGCGGCGGTGATTGATATTCATCTGCCCGACACCTCGGGCCTTGCGCTGATGGCAACACTGATTGCAAAGGACCCGGGCTTGCCCGTGATTATCATGACGTCCGACAGCGCGACCGATGTGGTGGTCGAAGCCATGCGTCTGGGCGCCCGGGATTTCCTCGCCAAACCCTTCGACAAGGCTCGCCTGCGGGTAACCCTGAATAATTGCCTGAAGGCGCGCAAACTGACCGCGATGGTGGAGCACTACGAAAAAACCGCCACACGACAAGGCCTGCACAACATGATCGGTGCCTCTTTGCCCATGCAGGCGGTGTATCAGATCATCGAAAGTGCCGCCAGCAGTCGGGCGACGGTATTTATTACCGGCGAAAGCGGCACCGGCAAGGAACTCTGTGCCGAGGCCATTCACCGTGAAAGCAATCGTTCAAGCAAACCCTGGGTGGCGCTGAACTGCGCAGCCATTCCAAGGGATCTGATCGAAAGCGAGATTTTCGGTCATACCAAGGGCGCCTTTACCGGTGCCGTCACCTCCCGGGAAGGGGCGGCCAGCCGGGCCCACGGGGGAACCCTGTTTTTGGATGAAATCGGGGAAATGCCGCTGGATATGCAAAGCAAGCTGTTGCGTTTGCTGCAATCAGGCACCTTTACACCCGTGGGCAGCAGCAAGGAGTTCAAGGTAGATATCCGGTTTATCTGTGCCACCAACCGCGACCCCCTGGAGGAGGTGGCCAGGGGCCGGTTTCGCGAGGATCTGTACTACCGCTTGCATGTCATCCCGATCCAGATGCCTGCGCTGCGAGAGCGTGGCAAGGATTGCCTGCTGATTGCCAATCGGCTGCTAAAGGAATTCAGTGCCGATGAAGGCAAGTCGTTCAAGCGCTTTGATGATGAAACCCAGGCCTTCATGTTGCGTTATCCCTGGCCCGGAAATGTAAGGGAACTAAGCAATGTGGTGCGTAACATCATTGTGCTTAACGATGCTGAAGTGGTGACGCTGCCCATGTTGCCCGCCATGATTCTTGATGCCACCCGGGCGGTGAAGCCGCAGGAGCAAGCGCCAGCGCCGGTACCGGACGCCCCGCCGGTTCAGGCTGCGATTCCCGCCGGTCAGGAAGGCGTCACGCTTAATGATTTGCAATATGCAATGCAAACCAAAAATCATCATGAGCAAATCATTCGTCCCCTGTGGCTCGAAGAAAAGGAAGTCATCGAGCGTGCGATTGCGATCTGCGGTGGAAACATCCCCAAAGCGGCGGCTTTTCTGGATATCAGTGCCTCGACCATTTATCGCAAAAAACAGCAGTGGGAATCCGCCTCCCCAGCGTGATGACGCTGCTTTGAGGCGCTTTTCTGGCCTGGCGTTAATCGCGCCTGGCCCGCGGTTTGCGGCCTCTGGCTCGCCCCTTCCTGTTTCCCTTCTCCACGAACTGGCACGTTTACTGCTCTTGTGCTTCTAACGACGGATCGGTCCGGTGTTGCATGAAACGCAATTCCAGTCGGTCAGCACCTGAACAGCAATCGTGGAGAACGACAATGAAACCGAATCAGATCCTTGTTTCCAGTGACAGTGATGCACTTGCCAATTCCCGGACACAGCGGCAGCCCCTCGTACTGGTCGTTGACGATGACAGCACCTATCGCACCCTTGCCACCATGGCGCTGAGCAAGGCCGGCTTTGAGGTAGTGGAGGCGGCCGATGGCGGTTCCGCTCTGGCGCTGGCCCAGTCCCATGATTTCGATGCCATGGTGATAGATGCAAAAATGCCGGTGATGGACGGCTTTGAAACCTGCAAGGCAATCTGTGAGGCCAAGGGGGCGATGACGCCTCCCCTGATTCTCTCAACCGGATTGAATGATGATGCCTCCATTAACCGGGCCTTCGATGCAGGGGCGGTAGATTACGTAACCAAGCCGCTGAACTGGCGTATTCTGGTCGGCAAGCTCAAGGCGCTGATTGAAAGCTTTGAAACCAAAAAAGCGGCACAGCAGTCCGACAAAAAAATCACCCAAATCATCAGTGCCTCGTCTGGCGCCCACCTGATCCTCAATCACGAAGCCGTGATAGGTTCGGCAGAAGGTACCCAGAGCTTGCCATCGCAGCGGCGTTACCCTTTGCGGGTGGGCGACTGCCTGTTTGATGTGGTGCCCGCCGACACCGTACCTGCCTTGCTTGGCGCCTGGAAAAAAATGCTGACCTCGGGCGAGTCTGGCCCGGTGCTGGTGGCCAACCACGATCCGAAGGATCCCTTTGTGCTCGAACTTGTCTTCGTGGCTACCGGGCAGGGGCAGGCGATTGCGGTGATCAAGGATTTTACCGGTACCTATCTGGCCGAGCAGCGGATTTACAATCTGGCCTATCTGGATCGCACCACAGGGGTGGGGAACCGGGCACATTTGATCGACTGGCTCAATCAATTCAGCGATGCCGCAGATCCCGACCAAAACAGTGCCGTGGTGCGCATCCGCGTGAGCCGGTGGCAGGAGCAGGAGCTGCGTCTGGGGCGCTCGGGCCTTGATGCACTGGCGGTGATGATGGTCAAGCGGTTGCAGCAGGTGGCAGACCCCGGCTACATTCGCGAGCACTTCTCCCATACGGCGCAAACCCGGGTTAGCCGTCTGGCCGAGGACGAATATGCCATCGCTCTGGCAGGCGCCTTTCCTACCGGGTTTCTCAACGATTTTGCGGCGCGCGCGCTGGATTTGTTGTTGCAGGCGTATGAGGTTGACGCCACCCACGTGCGCTTTGACGCCCGCATCGGTATTGCCGACCGTTTCCAGGTGACTGCAAATCCGGTGGAACTCCTGAACTGCGCATCGGTGGCCATGAAGTTACCCAATGCCTCCCAGACCGACCGGATTTACCTGTTCAACCAGCAGACCCGAACCCAGCTCAAGCAGCAGGCCGATCTTGAGCGGTATCTGCGCCGCGATATCGAGCAGGGCGTCTTGCATATGGCCTATCAGCCCAAGGTCGATGCCAGCAGCTTGCAACTGGTGGGCATGGAAGCACTGTTGCGCTGGAACTGCCAGGAACTGGGGAATGTATCGCCAGGCACCTTCATTCCGCTGGCGGAAGCCTGTGGTCTGATGTCGGACCTCAGTGCGCTGGTGATCAAGAAGGTCTTTGCCCAGCTGGTGGCCTGGCAGGGCTCGAGTGTTGACGGTATCCCGGTGGCGATCAATATTTCGGGTTCCCATTTAAGCGCCACCGATTTTGTCTGCGACCTCGCGCGTCAGCTCGAATGCAGCAACATCAGCCCTGATTTGATCGAAATCGAAGTGACCGAAAGCATCATGATTGATTCGGCCAGCTGCGCCGTTGCCAATTTGCACAAGCTGCGTGCGCATGGCATCAAGATATCGGTAGATGACTTCGGCACCGGTTATTCCTCCCTGAGCTACCTGGGTTCGTTGCCGGTGGATGTGCTCAAGATTGACCGCAGCTTTGTTCAGAGTATCCACGAAGATCCCAAGTCTCTCGCCATTGCCAAGGCCATCATCACCGTAGGGCATGAGCTGGGGCTGAAAATTGTCGCCGAAGGTGTTGAAACCAAAGACCAGTTGTTGACCTTGCGTGAACTGGGCTGCGACATCATTCAGGGCTTCTTCACCGGTCGCCCCGTCGTCGCCAGGGAATTGCTGCAAGAGGCCAGGGTGGCACAGCAGGTTGCAGCCTAGCCGATCGGCTGCGCGGCTGTTGCGCAGCGCCATTTTTCGTCAACCCGAAAAGGAAACCATTGCCATGCGCCTTACTTGCTTTGACTTTCGTTTTGTATCCAGAGCCCGCGCACGCTCTGCCCGTATCATCAGTTTGCCGCTGTTGCTCCTGTTGGGGGGCTGTGGTGGCGGTGGCAGCGGCGCGGGGCCTGTTACTTCGTTACCTGTACCTGCACCTGCAGCCGCGATTCAGGATGCCCCGTTCGCAGCACAAGCGGCAACTGGCAGCGCCATTGCCCATCACATCGCCCCGGCGACGTTCGATTTTAACAACTTTCGTACCGTCAGTTTGACCCTGAACCTGGTTGAAATGGCCGCCGATCTGGCCGGTGAACTGTACGTTGTAAAAGTGTCCGACAGCGCCAGCAACACGCTTTACCTAGCGGTGCACGAAGTGGTCGGGAATCTGCCTCTGGAGCTCTCGGTGCCGCTGGCGGAGCAGCGTTTGTGGCTCGAGGTTTACACCGAAGTCAGTGATCAGGGTGCCGTTATAAAGGAGATTATCTTATGAGTATCTGGCAGCAAAAAGGCGCACTGGCACTGGTGGCCTGCGCGATGGGGCCCTGGGCCCAGGCTGAGGTGGTGTCGTTTGCCTTTGCCGACGTGATCAAATCCAACGGTGCCGGCCACATTGATCTGTTCAAGCCTGCGAACAAGGCGCTTGAGATCAGCGCCGCCACCCTCGAAGCCTTTCGCCAGGATGGCGCAGGCGAGCTCATCTTTGCTGTCGACGTTAATGAAGCGGCCAGTGGCAGCGAAAAAGCACAAACCCAGGGGGTTGCGGTGGAAAGCATCCGCCTGATGGTCACCATTGAGGGTGAAACCCATAGCTACACGGGGTTTCGCAGCCAGACGCGCTCCATTTTGCAACCGGCCGGGGCCAGTTCCCGAGCGGTTTATTCCACCTTGCTGGGTAATGCGGGCTCGAACCGTGTGTCTTCTGATGCTCAAAGTGCGATCAATAATTCCTCCTTCGACGCCACCTTGCGCGTACCCGTGGATCGCGACCTGTCACGGGCAAGTGCCATCAGTCTTACCGTTACGCTGTTGTCAACCGACACGGCCCTGGGGGATCCTGAAGCCTTTTACGATTACAGCAACGGCTACGAAATGATCGCCCTGGTCAGCGCGGCCGATGCAGACTACCTTGATCACCTGGCATCCGGGCATGAGGGGGCGCCGCTGGTGTTGCTGGCCGACGGTGCCAGTGCAGGCTTGAGCTGGTTGTATTATCCCTCTGCCCAAAGTCACTATGTGGTTTCCTACGAAGACCTGTACCCGCAGCGGGGCGATTACGACTTCAATGACCTGGTGGTCGCTTACCAGGTGGCGGTCGGCGTTGGTGAAAACGGCGCGGTGCAGCGAATCGAAGGTAAGGGGTTTCTGGTGGCCCGGGGTGCCGAGTACGATCATCAGTGGCATTTGCGCATTCCCATGCCGGCGCACGCTTCTGGCATGGCGTCCCTGAGTCTGTATGCGGCAGGTTCCGAGACGCCCCTGCCCGGGTTTCCCGTGAGCTCGGCCGTTAATGGGAATATTGATCTCGCGCTTTTTGAATCGGTACGCAGCATCTTTCGCGACGGTGACTCGACCTACGTCAACACCTTCGTTGAACAGTCGATTGTGAAGGGCCCTCGCTTCGAGTTTGCGGTGGCGCTCGACACCCCCATCGCCCGTGAGGCGATAGGTGCAGCGCCCTTCGATCCCTATATTTATGTGCACGACACCGGCTATGAAGTGCATATGGTGGGCCATTCGCCGGTATTGCCTTACTCCAATAATCAGGCCAGCGGGCAAACCGGTTTTCGTGATGATCAGGGATTTCCCTTCGCGATCCTGATTCCGGATGAGTGGCAGCCGCCCCTTGCTGCCGTTGACATAGGCATGGCCTACCCGGACTTCATGAATTTCGTCGAATCCAGCGGCACCGTGGCGAATGATTGGTACCGTCAGCCCCAAACCGACCGGGTCAAATCGATCCGTTTCAGAGAATGGTAAGTGGTGTTCACGGTGGCTTGCCACGCTAGTTCTTTCAATGTTTTTTATGATCAAGGGAGGCTGAAATGACGGCTCAATCATTGGCAGTCCAGAATACCCCCACCATGCAAAGGCAACGAAGCTACCCGTTTCTTGCCTGGATTGGCTGGCTGGGGGCGTCTCAGTTGATCAACCGGGTGCTGAGACTGGCGACTACGGTGGTGGTGGCGCGCGTGCTGTTGCCAGAGGAATACGGTTTGCTGGCGTTGATTTTCACAGTGCACGAGCTGATATCGGCCCTGTTGCGGCACAGCACTCAAACCCGTCTGATCCAGGCCAGCGAAAGCGAGCTGCCGGGCCTGTGTGCTACTTCGTACACCGTAAACTGGCTGGTGTCGCTGGTACTCTTGGGGGTGCAGGTGCTGGCCGCCTGGGCGGTGAGCCATTTTTATGCTGAGCCCGGCCTGTTCTTGCCTGTCTGTGTGCTGGGGCTCATCTATCTGCAACTGCCCTTTGCCATGGTGCAAACCGCGCTGAATCTGCGCCAGGGCGAGCTGGCGCTGGTGGCCCGGGTCGATAGTCTGCAGAGCATGCTGGATGCGGCCCTGACCGTGCTTCTGGCATTGGCAGGGTGGGGCGTTTGGGCCCTGGTGCTGCCCAAACTGCTGGTGACCCCGGTATGGATTGCCGCCCACCGGCGCCGCTGCGCCTGGCGTCCGCAGCGCTGGTGGTGCCTTGGTCAATGGCACAGCGTGGGCGGCTATTGCGGCAATGTCATGCTCAATGACCTGCTGTGCACCCTGCGCAATCATATCGACTATCTGCTGGTTGGTTATTTCTGGGGTCCGGAGGCCTTGGGGGTCTACTTCTTTGCCTTCAATGCCGGGCTGGGGATCAGCCTGAGCCTGCAGGGGGCGATCAGCACCGCGCTGTTACCCTGGTTGTGTGAGCAAACCCGTTCCCATGGCAATGCCACGGCGGCGTTTTACCGCAGTCTGGGTATCACGGCAGGGCTGATGTCGTTGCTGGTATTGACCCAGACGCTACTGGTGGATTGGTATGTGCCATTGGTGTTCGGTCAGCGCTGGGTGGATCTGGGGGCGGTGCCCATTATGCTGGTGCTGTGCTGGTCGGCGATTCCGCGCGCCATGGCCGAGGCAGTTTACCTGTGGCTGCGAGCCAACGGTCATCCGCAGTGGGTGCTGCGCTGCAATAGCGCCTTTACCCTGGTGTTTTGTCTTGCCCTGGCGTTTGCGGCCCCTTCTGGAATGATGGCGGTTGCCTGGGCCGTATTGCTGGTGCAACTGGCATGGATTCCGGTGTTGCTGGTGTTTGGTCACAGGTGCGTTGCCGGCGGTGAAGCGCGAAACGCTCAATTCGTGATCCAGTAGGAATTTGACGGCGCAATAATGATCAGGAACTAACAGACTTTTTGTGTCTTTTTGTGCAAGATCCTCTCTTGAAACCATGATTGTCGTGGCCAGAACAATAACAGAGCCGCTGCATGCCCGATGGACGAGGGTGAGGCAGCACGGAAGAGAGACCGGGTTATGTACAAGGCGTTAGTAGTAGATGATTCCAGAACCGCCCAGAAAATGCTGGGAACGGTATTGAAAAAGCAGAGCATACTGGTCGAATTTGCCGGTTCGGGGGAGGATGCGCTCAAGCAGCTTGGCACCTTTCATCCCGACATTATTTTTCTGGATCACATGATGCCGGGCATGGACGGCTTTCAGACGCTGCAGCAGATCAAACTCAACGAGGCCACACGGGATATCCCGGTGGTGATGTTTACCTCCCAGAATGCCCAAAAATATGCCGACGAGGCCCGCGCACTGGGCGCCAGCGGGGTGATTTCCAAGCAGGTGTCTTCGCCGGTGATCGCCAATCTCATCGAGACCCTGGTGGCCAGCCGCGAGTCCAAGCGGCCGGCGCCGGTGCAGATTGCCGAGGTCAAACTCGAAGAGGTCTTGCAGGAAACCGAAAAGGCCCGTTTCGATCTGGTTCCTATGGCCGAGTTGGCCGAACTGGAGCAGCGTCTTAAGCTGCAGCTGGAGAAAATCACCAGCGAGCTGCGTGCCGCCAATGAAAACGAGTTTCGTCAATTTCAGGCCGAACTGGCGAAAACCCGCGCGGCTTCGCGTGCCAGCTTGCGCAAGATAGTGAAGGTGGCGGTGGGGGTGGCATTGCTGTCGTTTGTGGTGATTCTTAGCGGCTATGAGCAGTTGACACGCCACATAGAAACCCAGTCGGTCCTGCTGCAACAGATGGTGGATACCACCCGGGAAGTTACCACGCAACGCCCGACTATGGGGGCCGTGGTGCCCCAACCACGTGTTGAACAAAGCCTGCTCGATGGCTTGCACAAGAAACTGGCCGGCATCGAAGCCACTTTGCTGGAGAACCAGATGACACTGCGCGACATTCAGGAAGTGCAGGAAGCCCGCCAGAGCGCGGCTCCCGATGCCAAGCCTGCCCCGGCGCGCAGCCCGACCGAGCCATTGCGCGAATAGGCCGCAGAACCTTACCGTTATGCAATGTGCGTATTGCCGGTGCTGGCTGTAGTAGAATCACGCGCTTGTTTGACTACGTGTGAGTGATTATGCAAGCCAATATCTCTGCCAACCGGCCCCCCTTCGTTACCCGGCTCCAGGATCTGCTCGAAGACAAGCGTTTTCAGCACACGATCCTGGCGCTGATCATCGTCAACGCCATTATTCTTGGCCTTGAAACCAGCCCGGCCCTCATGCTTGTGGCGGGCGATGCGTTGCAGTGGCTCGACAGGCTCCTGCTGCTGGTGTTTGTACTCGAAATCGCGGCGCGTATCTTTGTGTACCGGCTGGCCTTTTTTCGTGATCCCTGGTCGCTGTTTGATTTTGTCGTGGTCGGAATTGCCTTGATGCCGGCCACCGGTCAGTTTGGCGTGCTGCGCGCCCTGCGGGTATTGCGGGTATTGCGCATTCTCACCATTGTGCCATCCATGCGCCGGGTGGTGGGAGCGCTGCTGGGGGCCATTCCCGGGTTAAGCTCCATCGCCCTGGTGTTGTTGCTGATTTACTACGTTTTCGCGGTGATTGCGACCAATCTCTTTGGTCAGACCCATGTCGAATTCTTTGGTTCGCTGGGGGCTTCCTTTTACACCCTGTTTCAGATCATGACGCTGGAAAGCTGGTCAATGGGCGTGGCCCGGCCGGTGATGGAAACCTACCCGCTGGCGTGGATGTTTTTCGTTCCTTTTATTCTGATTGCGACTTTTACGATGCTGAATCTGTTTATCGCCATCATAGTTAACGCCATGCAGAGCTTCAGCGAAAGCGAAGCCCGGGAAACGCGCGACACCCTGCGCGACGCGCAACAGCATATCGAGGCCGACATGCATGCAGAAATACAGCAGTTGCGCCGGGATATTGCCGAGCTCAAGGAAATGCTGCAGAAAAAGTAACAGGTCCGGGCCGGGGGGGCGTGCAACCCAGGCCCACTCAGGCCCGCTGCACCCCCGATTCAGCGGAGGTAGTTCAGCGGCACCTGGGTGCGATGAATGACCCGGCGCAGAATAAAGCTCGAATGCACCCCCGTCACCCCGGGCAGCCGTGTGAGTCTGCCCAGCAAAAACTCCTGATAGTGATCCATGTCGGGCACCATCACCTCCACCAGATAATCGGCCGATTGACCTGTGATCAGCGCGCACGAGACCACTTCCGGGTAGGTTTGCAGTGCAGCTTCAAAGGCTTCAAAGCGGTCGGGGGTGTGCCTGTCCATGCTGATCTGGATCAGGGCGTGGAGTTTCAGGCCCAGCTTGCCGGGGTTGAGCAGAATCGCGGTGCGGTCAATGATGCCCGCGTCTTCGAGCTGTTTTACCCGGCGCGAGCAGGGTGAGGGCGAAAGGCCCACTTGTTCGGCCAGCTCCTGATTGCTGATGCGGCCATTGTGCTGCAGGGCCTCCAGAATGCGAATGTCGTAGCGGTCCAGCTTCATGCTTGTTGCTCCTGGTTGCTGTATTTTTTACATGATCGCAATAAATAACCAACAATGCCTGTTAAAGTGGATTAATATTGCGCAATTGTCGAATTTGCTGGCATATAACGCAATTATTGTTCGCGTCAATTCTCTTATACTGTGCAGGTTGTCGTTATCCGGTTGCAGACATCAAGGGCGTAACGCGCCGCCACCCTTGGCGCGATGATCGACCACAGACTCACAAGGTCGCTTGATGGCGCAGCCTGATGACCCCTATTGTTTATTGCCTCGCAGGAGCATGCCATGCAAAACCTTCGTCCCGCCGCGTTCGACCACCGTAAATACCGCGCCGCCAGGCCGGTGCAGCTGAGTTCGCGCACCTGGCCCGACAAGCGCATCGTGCAGGCGCCCTTCTGGTGCAGCGTGGACTTGCGCGACGGCAATCAGGCGCTGATCAACCCCATGTCGGTGGAGCAAAA
Source organism: Oleiphilaceae bacterium (assembly GCA_041591635.1). Lineage (GTDB taxonomy): Bacteria > Pseudomonadota > Gammaproteobacteria > Pseudomonadales > Oleiphilaceae > JACKOD01. The sequence continues at coordinate 13,874 of JBFHRO010000017.1, forward strand.
AAAGCAGCTCTACGCCTTGCTGGTGAAGGTGGGGTTCAAGGAAATCGAAGTGGGTTTTCCGGCGGCTTCACAACCCGATTATGAGTTCGTGCGCTGGCTGATCGAGGCGCAGCAAGTGCCCGAAGATGTCACCCTGCAGGTGTTGACCCAGTCACGCCCCGAACTGATCGAAAAGACCTTCGATGCCCTCAAAGGGGCGCACAAGGCGATTGTGCACCTGTACAACTCCACCTCGCCGGTGCAGCGCGAGCAGGTGTTCAATCTGGAACCCGAAGGCATTATTGATATTGCCGTGCGCGGTGCGCGCAAGGTGAAGGAAATGGCGCTGGCCCGGCCGCAAACCCAGTGGCGCTTCGAGTACTCTCCCGAGAGCTTCAGTCAAACCGAGCTGGAGTTTGCGGTGGAGATCGTCAATGCCGTGATCGAGGCACTGGAACCGACCGTCGAGGCTCCGCTGATCGTAAACCTGCCCTCGACCGTCGAGGCCACCACGCCGAACATCTATGCCGACCAGATTGAATGGTTTTGCCGCCACGTTAAGCGCCGCGAGGCCGTTATTGTCAGCGTTCACACCCACAACGACCGGGGCTGTGCGGTGGCGGCGGCCGAGCTGGCGGTGATGGCGGGCGCCCAGCGGGTAGAAGGCACCTTGCTGGGTAACGGCGAGCGTACCGGCAATATGGATGTGATTACCATGGCCATGAATCTCTACAGTCAGGGGGTCGATCCGTGCCTGAATCTGGCCGATGTCAGCGAGATTCTGCGGGTCTACAAAGCCTGCACCGACCTGCCGGTGCATCCTCGCCATCCCTATGTGGGCGAGCTGGTGTACACGGCTTTTTCGGGCAGCCATCAGGATGCGATCAAGAAATGCCTGGCGCGTTATTCGCCCGGACAGGCGTGGAATGTGGCCTACCTGCCCATCGACCCCGCCGATCTGGGGCGCAGCTATCAAGAGGTTATCCGGGTCAACAGTCAGTCGGGCAAGGGCGGTGTGGCCTACACCATGGAGCATAACTTCGGTCTGCAACTGCCCCGCTGGTTGCAGATTCACTTCAGCGGTGTGGTGCAGCGCTTTTCCGAGCAGCAGGGGGGCGAGGTCTCGGCCCGCCAGATGTGGGATCTGTTCCAGCGTGCCTACTGTACCGGCACCGGCGAGGAAAACGCCGGCTGGCGCCTCGACTCGTTCGAACTCAAGCGCGCCCGCAATGACCAGATCCATGCGCTCTTGTCCTGCACCCAGGGGGCGCGCGACATCGAAGGGGAAGGCCAGGGCGCCGTTGATGCCTTTGTGCAGGCGCTGAAAACCGGCTTTGGCATTCATCTGGATGTGCTCGACTACAGCGAGCATGCGCTCAGTGCAGGCTCTGGCGCCAAGGCCGTGACCTTTGTACAGGTGAATGTGCAAGGTGCCCTCTACTATGCCGCCGCGATTCATGAAGACATAGTCTCGGCCTCCCTCAATGCGGTGCTGGGGGCGGTGAACCAGTCTTGTGCCGCCGGGGTGGCCGCCGCCTGAGTCCTGGCACCCGCAGGCACAGGCAGCGGCTTTGCCTGCGGGTGACTTGTATCTGCGCGCAAGGGCGCTATGCTCTTGCACTTTAACCCGCAACGACGGACCTTTATGCAGCCTGCGACCCCCAATGCGACAGACACCAAAGCACGAATTCTGGCGGCCGCCTGCGATATCTATCTTGAGGGCGGCTCAAAGGGGCTGAGCATGCGTCGCGTCGCAAGCCGGGTTGGCCTTACGCCCACCGCTATCTATCGCTACTTTGACAGCAAGGAAAGCCTGCACCAGCAGGTGCTGCAAGAGGGCTTTCGCGCCTTTGCCTCCTATTTGCTCCCCGCCCGTCAGGGGCTTACCCCCATAGACCGCCTGCACCGGGCGGCCGATGCCTTTTTTCAGTTTGCCATCGAGCAGGCCCGGTATTACGAACTGCTGTTTTTGTCGATGGATGTCATCAAGGAAGAAAAGGTGCGGCGCATTCTGCGCAAAGAAGCCCGAACCACCTTCGACTTCATGATCGAGCGGGTAAAGGAGTGCATGCTGTCAGGGGATTTGAAGCCCGATGACCCCGAAGAGATTGCCATGCTGCTCTTGTCGGTGTGTAACGGGTTTTTCGGGCTTTATGTGTCGCAGAAATTCACCGGAACTGCGCAATCCATGAAGGCAAAATACGACCGCACCTACCAGCGATTGTTGCAGGGGCTGGCGGTGTGATTTTTTTTGCGCTATAAGTTAACGCCTGTTAACTTCATGCGTTGCCACCAATCACCGACTAGGCTGTGTTACTGACGCCTGGATCGGAATGGGGTGGTTTGCAACTTCCGGTCTTCATTCTGCAAAGGAGAACTACCCAATGAAACTGCTCGACTTGCCACAAAATCTGCTGGAGCTGCCGCAAAATTTGTTGTTTAAAAAAACGCCGGCCTACAAAACCACCAAGGCGAACTCGGTGTTGCTGAATCCCCAGCGCGAAGACTACGCCCATCTTGATAAGGCCTCGCGGGAACTGGTTAAAAAAACCATCCGGTTTTTTGAAGATCGAGGCAAGGCCAAACTCAAGGAAGACGATCACGAGCGCACCTGGTACGCGGATTTTCTTGCCTTTCAGGCGCAGGAGAAGCTGTTTGCGACCTTCCTCACGCCCGATGGCCAGGGCACCAAAGAATGTCGCTGGGATACGTTTCGCAACTGTGCCCTGAACGAAGTCTTTGGCTTTTATGGCCTGGCACACTGGTACACCTGGCAGGTAACCATTCTGGGCCTGGGCCCCATCTGGATGAGCAAAAACGAAGCGGTGAAAAAGCGTGCCGCCAAACTGCTCAAAGAAGGCGGTATCTTTGCCTTCGGTTTGTCGGAAAAGGAGCACGGCGCCGATATCTACGCCAGTGACATGTACCTGACCCCGCAGGCCGATGGCACCTACCTGGCCAACGGCAGCAAGTACTACATAGGCAATGGCAACAAGGCGGCGCTGGTCTCCACCTTTGGCAAGCTGACAGATACCGATGAGTATGTGTTTTTTGTGGTCGACTCCCAACACAAAAACTACGAACTGGTGCAAAACGTTGTTAACTCCCAGAACTATGTTGCCGAATACCGGCTCAACAATTACCCCATCCGGGAAGAAGACATTCTGGCCAAAGGCCGGGATGCCTGGGATATGGCACTTAACACGGTCAATGTCGGCAAGTTCAATCTGGGCTGGGCCTCTATCGGCATCTGTACCCATGCCTACTACGAGGCCATCAACCACGCCTCGCACCGGCGGCTGTTTGATCACTATGTCACGGATTTTGTGCATATTCGCCAGCTCTTTACCGAAGCCTATGCGCGTTTGAGCGCCATGAAGCTGTTTGCCCAGCGTGCCATTGACTACATGCGCTGCGCCAGCGAACAGGACCGGCGTTACCTGCTGTTCACGCCCATGGTCAAGATGAAAGTCACCACCGAGGGCGAAGGGGTGATGAACCTGCTGTGGGATGTCATTGCCGCCAAGGGCTTTGAGAAAAACATGTACTTTGAAATGGCGGTAAAAGACATTCGCGCCCTGCCAAAACTCGAAGGCACAGTGCACGTCAACATGGCGCTGATTCTCAAATTCATGGCCAATTACTTCTTCAAGCCGGGCAAATACCCTGAAATCCCCGCCATGACCGATCCGGTCAACGACGACTTCCTCTTCCACCAGGGCGCCACCAAGGGGTTGGGCAAAACCCGCTTTCATGATTACCGCAAGGTGTACGATCAGTTCGATTTGCCCAATGTCAACATCTTCAAAAAGCAGATCCGTTTGCTCAAAGTGTTGCTGGTGGCGGGCAAGCCCAATGACGAGCAAAGCAAGGACTTCGATTTTCTGCTGAATCTGGGTGAGTTGTTCACCCTGGTGGTGTACGGTCAGCTGATTCTCGAAAATGCCAAACGCAGCGGCATCGACAACGGGCTGATTGAGCAGATCTTTGACTTCATCATCCGCGATTTTTCACGTTTTGCACTGATTCTCAGCCAGAAGGGAAGCGCGACCCTGGTGCAGCAGAAGCTCTGTGAGCAAATGATCAAGCGCCCGGTGGTCGATCCTGCGCGCAACGAGCGTATCTGGAGTGAGTATGCCTATGCGCAGAAAGACCAGTTTGTCATGAATCCCTGAGTCCTTTCCCGTCTTCGCGGCCTTCCGTGACGGGAAGGCCCGTACTTTTTGGCGATTTATTTACCTCGATTTGCCGATCGTTTGGCTATACTGTTGCAAACACATTGGGAAATTTCGCAGCGAAAATCCGCAGGAAAGATCCAGTGCGAGGTGATTGCCAATGTTGAATCTGACCAGCCGATAACAGGGTTGCCAGCACAATGGTTAATAAAATCAAGGAAGTGATTGAAGTCAGGACGCCCGTATCCGAGCTTCGGATCGGGATGCATGTGGTCAGGCTGGATCGACCCTGGCTGGAAACCTCGTTTTTGATGCAGGGATTCGTGATTCAGGACGACAACGATATTCGTGCCTTGCAGGCGCAGTGCGAGTACGTGTTCATCGAAGGCACTGTGCAGGTTACCCAGGCCGCGGCCCCCAAGCCCGAAGAGAAAAAGGGCTTTTTCAGCAAACTGTTCGACACCAAACCCAAAAAGGAGGCTGCTCCCGACAAACCCTCGGCCGATGGCCATGTGACGGTCAATGCAGCACAGGAAGCGCCGCTGCGGCCGCCATCACCCGGTGAAAAAATCACCTACATCAAAAAGGTCAGCGTTGGCAAGGAGTTCAAGCAGGCCTACAACGCTTTTGAAACCGCCCGCGATCTGGCCAAAAACATCATGGAAGGGGTGCGCCTGGGGCGCACGCTCGACATGAACCATTGCAAGGCCGTGGTAGACGAGTGTGTCGACAGCATCTTGCGTAACAACGACGCCCTGATGTTGCTCACCAAACTCAAAGAGCGGGATGAATACACCGCCGAGCACTCAATGAACGTGTGTATTCTGTCAGCAACCTTTGCCCGGCATCTGGGGCATACCGAAGATGAAATCCGTACCATCGGCCTGTGCGGTTTGCTGCACGATATAGGTAAGTCAAAAATTCCGCTGGAAGTGCTCAACAAGGAAGGTGCGCTCAGCGAAGAAGAATTTCATTTGATGAAGCAGCATCCCACACTGGGTCGCAATCAGTTGATGTCGGTGTCGGGCTCGGTACGTATTTCGGTGGACGTGGCCTTTTCGCATCACGAGCGGCCTGATGGCAAGGGCTATCCGCGCAGCCTGCAGGCACACCAGATTCCCTACTATGCCAAGATAGTGGCCATTACCGATGCCTACGATGCCATCACCAGCAATCGCTGCTACGACAAGGGGCGGGCCTCCAAAACCGCGCTCGATATCATCTATACCAACCGGGGCAAGCAGTTTGACGATGAACTGGCTATCGAGTTTGTGCGGTGCATCGGTATTTTCCCTCCCGGCGCCATTGTCGAAATGACCTCGGGTGAGGTAGGCATCGTCATTAACAGCGACATTCAACACAAGCTGCGCCCCACCATTGAGCTTTTGCTGGATGAAAACAAGCAGCGGCGCATGCCTCATGTAGTCAACCTGCGAGAAGGTGCGCTAGACCCCAAAGGCGAAAAATACATTATCAAGCAGGAGTTGCCCGATGGAGCCTTTGGCATCAACCTGCGCGAAGAGATCGACAAGGGCCTGGTGCTCAGTCCGGTAAAAATCGAAGACAACGAGGATTTTCTTGATAACCTGGTTGGCTCCCGCGATTAGCCAACGCCCCGGTGCGTCGGTCTTGGCAAGCCGGCCGTGACGCATAACGCCAGTACAGTGCGAGACTGGGTTTTTCAGCCAAAGGCAAGAGGCCCAGGTTTGTTCGTGTATGTTGCAGGCTGCTTTGTGGATGCTTTGTGGATTGAAGTTGGCGCACAATTGGCGTACGCTCACCGAAGCTGTTTGGAGATACCGCCATGACTACGACCAATACCATTAAGCAGGAACGTATGCATATCCGGCTCGACGCACGATCCAAGCAGAAATTGGAGCGGGCGGCGGCCTACGCCCATAAAAGCCTGTCTGAATTCATTCTTGGCCAGGCTTTGAGCGCGGCCGACGAGATCATCCAGGAGCACGAAACCCTTACCCTGCAGCCGGCCGATTGGGATGTATTCCTCGACGCCCTGGAAAACCCGCCCGCCCCCAACGAGAACCTGCAGCGTGCCTTCGCCAAGCATCGGCTGCGCGTCAGGCGGTAGGGTTGGCGCGTTTGGATCTGACGATTACGCCCCTGAACAAACAGCACGATCGAAAGCGCTTCGATTGTGGCGACACCTGTCTGAACCAGTACTTGAGAGGCTATGCCAATCAGGACATCAAAAGGCGGGTCAGCCGGGTGTTTGTTGCTTCGATTCCCGATAAACCGGAGCAGGTGATAGGCTATTACAGCCTCAGTGCCGGTAGCCTGTACTCAAATGATTTGCCGGAATCCCATCGACGCCGCTTGCCGAAGTACCCGGTGCACGTTGCCTTGCTGGGACGGCTCGCGGTGGCCGAATCTCACCAAGGGCAGGGACTGGGGGCCATCCTCCTTGCCGACGCGCTAAGGCGTGTCGCCGGTGCCAGCCTGACGATGGCGATCTATGCCATGGTGGTGGACGCGCTGAATGATACTGCCTGCGAATTCTATCGCCGATTTGGTTTCCTTCCCTTGCCCGGTCAGCCGCGGAAGCTTTTTTTACCACTGGATTCTGTGACGTCGCTGATCGACTGAATTCTGTGGGCGAGGCCCATGTTTATGGTTGTGTGGCTTTTTCGCTTGCCGTTACCGCTGACGGTGATCAGAACACCGCCGGCGCCTGCAAGGTCTGCAGCTCAATGCTGACGTTATCCCGGGCATTGCCGATAAATACCTGGCCTTCCTGCAGGGTGCAGTGCAGCTGCATGGTTTTTTCTGCCAGCGCCGCCAGTGCCTTGCTGGCTTGCGCGGGCACACTGATCACCCGCAGGTTGCCAAGGCGTTTGAGTGCATCCTGGTTTTGAGTCCACCACAGGCTGGCGGCGCGCCCGCCGTAGCTGATCAATACCACCTCCTTTGCCAGGCTGCAGGCTTTTTTCAGCCGGCGTTCATCGCTCTGGCCCACGTCAATCCAGCGTTCGATTTCGCCGCCGTAGTTTTTGTCCCACAGATCCGCCTCATCGCTGCTGGAAAGGCCACGGGTAAAGCTCAGGCTGTCGCTGGCAAAAAGGGCAAAGGCGAGCAAGCGCACCATCATGCGCTCATCGGTTTCGGATGGGTGACGGGCCAGGGTAAGCTGGTAGGTGTCGTAATGCCCCCGGTCAAGGTCACTGAGGGTAAGCTGGGCTTTGAATATGGTGGCAGTCAGGGCCATGAACAGGGTTCCCGGTGATAATAAAGAAGTAATTGCAGCGAAACGGGCCGCCAGTATATCGCAGCATTGGTCAGATGGTTCAAAATGTCGTGCCGTTGCAAGTACGGCCCCCTGTTTCCTCACCCTCACCGCAATCAAAGGAGATCTTCGCATGGCTATGGCCTGTGCACGACATATTCTGGTCAAAACCCAAGAGGAGGCCGAGCAGCTCAAACTGCGCCTGGCCAACGGGGAGGATTTCGGCCTGCTGGCGCGCAAGTATTCCCTGTGCCCCTCGAAAAAGCAGGGCGGCAATCTGGGCGAGTTCCCGCCCGGGCAGATGGTCAAGGCATTTGACGATGTGGTGTTTAAAAAGCCGGTGCTGACGGTGCACGGGCCGGTCAAGACCCGTTTCGGCTTTCATTTGATCGAAACCATCTATCGCAAGTAGGCCCGTCAGGGGTTTCCGGTTAACACAAAGGCGGCCCAATAGTAAGGGTGGGGGTAGCGTTGCCGGGTGTGCTGTTGTGCCTGGCGCAGCGCTTGCCGGTAGCCGCCGGGTAAGGCCTGGTAAAAACCGGTCATCAGGTCGGCGGTGGCCTGATCATCGACTTTCCACAGTGACGCCACAATGGCGTTGGCGCCGGCGTAGAGAAAGCCGCGGCTGAATCCCATCAGTTCATCCCCGCTTTGCAGATCGTTCAGCGCGGTTTCGCAAGCCGAGAGCACTACCAGATCCGCCTGAAGCGGGAGGCTGTAGAGCTCCCGCACCGTCATGCGTCCGTCGTCCCGATCCGATTTTGCCAGCAGCAGTGCCGAGTCAAGCGGACGGGCAGGGTCAAAAACGCCGTGGCTGGCAATATGCAGATGGCTGAAGTTTCGTCCTTCGGCTTTAAGTCGGGTTTCGGTCGCGTCTTCCCGCAGGTAGGTGCGGCTGGCAGGAATCTGGCGGGTGATGGCGCGCACTTCTGCCTCGGCACCGGGGAGATCCTGGGATGGATGCTCCAGTTGCGGATTCCCCAGTGCCAGCAGACTGTGCTGCCGGTCTGGGCGTGCTTGCAGGTAGTGCAGGGTAGAGGCTGTGGGCAACACATTCAGCGCGTGTTGATCCACGAGAAAATGATTGTCTTCACCCAGAGCCGCAAAGGGCACATAGTGCAGCACGCCATGCGGCACTATCGTCAGATCGTAGCCGGCAATCCGGGTGGCCACCGGGGCGATAAGGCGTTGGTAAAGCTGTGCGCCAAGGCCAAGGTAGGTCTGGGTTTGCGGCTCTTGCAGGGCGCGCCGGAACGCCTCTACCGCCGGGGCCAGCCCCTTGCCGTCCAGGGGCCGGGCGAAGACCTGATCACGTGTCAGCACAAACACATACAGCTGTTCCTGATAGGCATAGTATTCCACCAGCGCCTCGTGTGGCCCCAGGCGGGCTTGCAGGGTGTCTATGGGGGCAATGTCCACACTGGCCAGTGAGGCAATGTGCGGGGCCTCGGTGGCAAGTTGTTGCTGCTTCTTGCGTACCAGCGCCCGTTGGCTGTCGCCACGCTGGCGCGACAGGGCAATCGGCCCCTGGGCGCTTTGCTGCTCCAGTTGATCAATGTCGTCCAGCAAGGGGTGCGCGAGTCCCGCGGCGGCTGTGGTCGCGGTGCCGGCCACGGCGGGGCGGCGGGCGGCCAGCATATCGACCATGGCCCGCGCCTTGGCGCGCTCGACATAGTGCAGTGCGGTCGCAAACGCCTGGCGTTGCAACTGCAGTGCGATCATATCCTGGTAGGCGGCCTGCTTGTCGCCCACAAAGCCGATTTTAAAACTTTCGGTGTGAATGCTGGCGCGCTGCGATTCAACGACTTCGATCGCAGTTTTGAGCCAGCCCTCGGCACGCTGGCTGTCGCCTTGCTGCAAGGCGATGCGGGCCCGTTTTTGTAAACTGGTGTAGTAGAGGTCGTTCATGTTGCGACTCAGGGGTTCATTGAGTACCGCATCATAGGCGGTGGCGGCCGCCTTCAGATCGCCCCGGGCATAAGCCACTTGGCCTTGCAAAAACGCCGCTCTGGCGGCGGCCGCCGCCTGGATATCGAGCTCGCTGATGGCGCCTTCCAGCAGCGATCCTGCCGCCGACAGGTCGCCGTACAGGGCCGCCGCGCCCATGACACCGTAGCCAAGACCCTTGACCAGACGGGTGGCCAGTGGATCTTCCCGGGAAATCTCGTCGAGAATGGCCCCGGCCCCGGCATAGTCATTGAGCGCAACATGAATGGCAAGCCGGGCCTGCTGGTTTTGTTCGGCAAAGGGCCCGTGGTCAAAAAGCAGGGGCTTTTCCTCGGCCAGCGCTGCCTTGAGCGTGTCCAGATGGTGGCGTGCCTGTTGGGTGTGACCGAGCGTGGCGCGGGCAATGCCGGCGGTGGTGTAGGGCTGCAGGTTCCACAGTGCCGGCAAGTGCTTCTGGGCTCTTTCGGCCAGGTGGGCAGCGGCCTGGAACTGGCCCAGCGCGAGCAGGTAGTGCGCGCGCAGGCTGTCGAGGGAGGCTTGCTGGTAATCTGACAGGGCCGTTGCACGGGCTTGCAGCGCATTCAGGCAGGCATCGGCCTGACGAAAGCGGTTGAGCCGCAATTGGGCATCGCAATAGTAAAACAGGCTGGCCAGATCCGCGGCCTCAAGCGAGCGGTAGTGCGCGTCAAACAGGCTGATGGCTTCATCCGGGCGGTTGCGGTCGAGGGCGGTAAGCATCTCCATATCCGGTGCGAAAAGGGTCGCGCAGCCGGGGCTGAAACAGAGACTGAGCAAGAGAACGAGGCGCACAAGACGGGCGTGAAAAGCGGTTTTCATGGTGGGCTTCCTGGGGCAGAGGGGCGGGCCAGCGCTTATGATCCATGATTAGGCAGGTTAGGGCGACCTTTTTGGCTTGTCAGTGGGGCTAAAATCGCGATAATGCGGTGCATAAAATCTGCACGATGATGTTTATGACCCACGCCTCGCCCTCGCTGGCACTGAACGGTTCGCGCCTGGTGCGATTGCTCTCGGAACTTGAGCTTGCCAAGGCACCCTTGTCGCACCGGCAGTTCATTGAAAGGCTGGGGCGCTGTGTGAGTATTACCGATTCCATCACGCTGGCGCAGGCGTTGGGGCGCCGGGTTGAGACACCGGCGCAGGATGCTGACGCCTGCGGGCACGATGCCCAAAGCGCCTGCGAAGCGATCCAGAGGCTGTTCGTACAGGCCCATGCGGCCATGATAGAACGCATCGCCCAGACCTTTGTGGTGAGCGGTGAAGGGCGCATTCGCCTGCCGCCGCTGCCCCAAACGCCAGCCAAACTGACCTGGGAACCCTATCACAGGTTCTACGCGGCCCATCAGCGCGAGTTGGAGTCGCAGATTCAGCGCCTGCACCTGCAGGTGCGCGATCAGGTAACGGCCTTGACCCCCGCGCTGGCGCAGCTGGCCCTGCTGGATCAGGTGTTCGGCCAGCGTGTTGCAGCACGCCTGAAAAAATATTTTGCGGTCACACCGCGCTTGCTCGAAAAGCGTTTCGATCAACTGCAAGCGCAGGCCATGGGGGGCGCCGATGCCCCTGCCGACTACCGCTGGGTCGAGGCCTTCTGCCTCGAAATGCAGCAGGTACTGCTGGCCGAACTGGAGGCCCGGCTGTTGCCGCTGTTGGGGCTGGTCGAAGCAGCCATGCCGGCAGCGGCGCCTTGAATGCCGGTGTCGCGATCACCCCCGTAATCCTCGTCAATTCACTTAGGGTAACCATAACATCATGATACAACTTGTGTTTTTTATTGCTTTCGGGCTGGGCGCCGCCGCCATCGGGTGGATGGGGGCAACCTTCATGGAAGTAAGCCCGCTGGGGCTGGCGGTGATCGCCGTGATTGCCGGCGTCTACGGTATTGGCTTTATCGAGCTGATCCAGTTTCGCCGGGCCACGGCCACCCTGACCCGGGCACTGGCCGGCCTGACGGCAAGCCGTGCGGCGACCCTGGAACGGCTCGATGACTGGCTGGCATCGCTCAACCCCACGCTGCAAGGCCCGGTGCGGTTGCGCATTGAAGGCGAACGCACCGGCTTGCCGGTGCCGGTACTGACCCCCTACCTCGTGAGTTTGCTGGTGATGCTGGGGCTGCTGGGTACCTTTGCCGGCATGGTGGACACCCTCAAGGGGGCGGTCACCGCCCTTGAAGGCACCACCGCGCTTGAGGCGATTCGGGCCGGGTTGTCGGCGCCCATTGGTGGCCTGAGCCTGGCCTTTGGCACCTCGGTGGCGGGTGTGGCGGCGTCGGCCATGCTGGGGTTGATGTCAACCCTCAGCCGGCGCGACCGTTTGCTGGCGGTGCGTCAACTGGATGACACCAGCACCCGCTGGCTGGGGCAGTTTTCCCTGGTGCAGCAGCGTCAGGATGCCTACCGGGCGTTACAGCAGCAATCTCAGGGGCTGCCGGCGCTGATTGATAACGTCCAGGCCCTGGTGAGCCACATTGGCACCATGAGCGACACCCTGGCGTATTCGCTGAGCGCCCAGCAGGAACGCTGGCACGAAACCACCGCCGACACCTTTGCTACCCTGGCCCGTTCTGTCGACCAGTCACTCAAGGACAGTCTGGCTCAAAGTGCCCGGCTGGCGGGCGAAAGCCTGATGCCCGTGGTGCAGGCGGCGATGCAGGAAATCCGCGCCGACCTTGCGCAGCAGACCCAGGCGTGG
>JBFHRO010000018.1:0-25604 GCA_041591635.1 Oleiphilaceae bacterium
CCCCGGCCAGTGGTCAAACGCGTCAAACTGCTCAAATACGGCCTGCTCTGCGGTTTGTGTCTGTTTGCCGGTGCCTCCTTGCAGCAGGTGGGGTTGCAGTATACGAGTGTCGCCAATGCGGGCTTTATCACCGGGCTTTATATTGTGCTTATTCCCGTTATCGGGCTGGTGATCAAACTTCCGTCGAGCCGCGAAACCTGGCTCGGGGTGCTGTTGGCGGCGGCGGGCCTTTACCTGCTGACGATGAGTGAAACCCTGAAAATCGCCTACGGCGATTTGTTGCAGTTGCTCGGTGCCTTTTTCTGGGCCGGCCATGTGCTGTTGGTGAGCCGGTACTCCCCCAGAGTCCCCTCAGTATCGCTGGCCATGCTGCAGTTTGGTTTTTGCGCTCTGGCCAGTGCGCTGGTGGCCCTGTGGATCGAAACCAATGACCTCGCCGGACTGGCCAAGGCATCCATGGCCATTGTGTACGCCGGCGTTTTCTCGGCGGGCATCGCCTTTACCCTGCAGATTGTTGCCCAGCGCCACGCACACCCGGCACACGCGGCGCTGATTTTGAGCCTGGAAGCCGTTTTTGCAGCCCTGGGCGGCTGGCTGTTGCTGGCACAGACGCTCTCCCCCCGGGCGCTGCTGGGCTGTGCTCTGATGCTGGCGGGCTGCGTGCTGGCCCAGATACGCCTGTTTCGCCATCCCGCCAGCGCCTTTGACACCCACGCATCAGGTGACCCAGGCCAGTGAATCGGCTAAAATCCGCGCACTTTTTGGCATGACCGACACGGGCCCTCATGATTGATTCTCAACCCGACAGCCTTTACGCCACCCCGCTCGACCGGGTGACCGAATTCGCCTTTGACGAAGCGGTGGCTCGCGTCTTTCCCGACATGATTCAGCGCTCGGTGCCCGGTTACACCACCATCATTCCCATGCTCGGGGTGATCACCGGCCGTTACGCCCAGCCGTCGAGCTGCTGTTACGATCTGGGGTGTTCGCTGGGCGCCTCGACGCTGGCCATGCGTCACGGACTGGGCAACAAACACAACCGCATCATTGCTGTGGATAATTCTGCGGCCATGCTCGAACGCTGCCGGCACTACATTGCCCTGGATGACGGCACTGCCCCCGTCACGCTGGTGCAAGCGGACATTCGCACCCTTGACCTTGAGCCGGCCAGCGTCGTGACTTTGAATTTTACCTTGCAGTTTCTGCCCCCCGAAGATCGCCTGCCCATGCTGGAAAACATCGCCCGGGCGCTGCTTCCCGGCGGGGTGCTGGTGCTCTCGGAGAAACTCGCTTTCGAGGATCCGGGCGAGCAGGCCCTGTTGCAAGAGTTGCACTGGGACTTCAAGAAAGCCAACGGTTACAGCGAGCTGGAAATCAGCCAAAAGCGCAACGCGCTCGAAAATGTGCTGATCCCCGAAGCCCGCCAAATCCACGAACAACGGTTGCGTCGCGCCGGTTTTGGCGAGGTCGTGCTCTGGTACCAGTGTTTTAATTTTGTGTCTTTTCTGGCGCGGAAATAAGCCGCGACGCAAGAGGCTCCCAGCTAATGTAGGGGTCTGCCATGGATATTTACCGCTGTTACGCCGAACTCTTCTCGTACCTCAAAACCACCCCCGCAGCGCGCTGGCTGGATACCCTGATACCGCTGCTGGAACACAAGCTGGTGGAAAAACCCCACGGTGATCAGGCTCGCTGGCTGCAGGCACTCGATGCACTGCCCGAGTTGCCGGTAAGCCGTATTGATTTGTGCCATGGGGTAGGCGCCGATGGCCCCATCAGCGATGCCCAGCGTCGTTGCCTGGAAGCCGGCCTGCGGGGCCTGATGCCCTGGCGCAAGGGGCCGTTCGACCTGTTTGGCATTCACATTGATACCGAGTGGCGCTCGGACTGGAAGTGGGATCGGGTCGCGCCCCACCTCTCGCCGCTCACACACCGCCTGGTTCTGGATGTCGGCTGCGGTTCGGGCTATCACGGCTGGCGCATGCTTGGTGCCGGTGCCCGGCGGGTGGTGGGTGTCGACCCCAGCTATCTGTTTTTGATGCAGTTCGAAGCCATCAAGCGTTATTGCGGCCCGCAAGCGCCGATTCACCTGCTGCCCATTCGCATGGAAGATGTGGCGCCCGACCTGGAATTGTTCGATACCCTGTTTTCGATGGGGGTGCTCTATCATCGCCGCTCCCCGCTGGATCACCTCTTCGAGCTCAAGGGGGCACTGCGCAAGGGCGGTGAGCTGGTACTGGAAACACTGGTGATTGAAGGCGAAGCGGGCCAGTTTCTGATGCCGCAAGACCGTTACAGCATGATGCGCAATGTCTGGTTCATTCCCAGTATCGACACGCTCAAACTGTGGCTGGAACGCACCGGGTTTACCGACATACGCCTGGTCGATACCAACCGCACGCAACTGCAGGAGCAGCGCACTACCGACTGGATGCGCTACCAATCGCTGGCGGATTTTCTTGACCCTGACGATCACAGCAAAACCGTGGAAGGCTACCCCGCGCCCTTGCGCGCCACGCTGATCGCAACGCGCCTGTGAACCGGTCGGGATCGCTATGGCGTTGCGGTATCCTGGATTTCAGCCTCGAAGGCGGCTTCAACGTCAATGGTCGTAGTGGCATCAAAATCCCCGGCTTCAAACTGCTTCACCAGGGCATCATAGTCTCCGCGTTGCGTGAGTTGTTTCAAGCCGGCGTTGAAGCTTTGTCGCCAGTTGCCGCTGGCAGACAACACCTTGGGAAACAGCAGGTGCGACGTGGTGACGACCAACGGCTTGGGATGATAGGCAAGCTTGCCGGCGGCGGGCTTTGGCTGCATGGTTCGCAACACCTGCAGCGCCATGCGCCGATCGACCGGAAACAGATCAATTCGCCGCTGCAACAACTTGGCCAGATTCAGGTCATCCCCCATCGCCGTTTCGATTTGCAGCAGTCCGGTAGCGCCCGCCTTCCATAATTCGGGAATGTATGTATAGCCATCGGACAGTCCTATCTTGAAATGTCGCAAATCCTCGAGATCATTCCATTCCTTGAGCGGCTTGGCGGTGTGGTAAAAAAAATGCTCCTCCTGGGTATACAGCACATCGCTGTATAAAAACTGCTGTTGCCGCTCCCGCGACGGGTACCAATAGGAGGTTGCATCGTACTTGCCCACACTGGTGTCCTGATAGGCCCGTTTCCAGGGCATGAATACATAGCGCACCTGAATGTTTTCAAGCGCAAACGCCCGCGTGATGATGGCAGAAATAAACCCCATCTGGGGCTGGGATTCAGAGACCCAGGGCGGGTATTCACCGGTGGCGATCTGGATGACGCTTTTGGTCAGCGACGATTTGTCTGCTGCACGGGTATGTGCCGCAGAAAAACCTACCCCGATCACCAAAAACAATGCGATCAATTGCTTGACTCTGATCATTGTTGCCTCTGTCACCCTCAAGGATTGTCCTGGTTGTCCAGCGTCGCCTCAGCGGTGCAACAGACGCCGCCCAGCTCCTGATTCAGTAGGGGGAAGAATGCCGAGCACGCTAATCTGGACATCGTCGCACGCCTCGACCTTAAATGCAGTCAGTAATTCCCGATACCGACCAGAGACATGCAGTTTTTGCAACCCCTCGTTAAAACGTTCAAGCAACACAGGGCTGCGAGGTGACACATCGGGAAACAGCAAATGCAACGTCGATGACACCAGGGGCTTTGGATGAAAATCGATCAACCGCTGCTGTTCAACGCTATAGTGGGTGCGCAACAGGCGCATCACCGAGGCCTTGCTGCCCGGATACAGGTCAATTCTTCCCCGCATCAGCTTGGCAAGGTTCAACTCTTGTTCCATCACCACCTCAATCTGCAACCGACCGGATTTTTCCGCCTGCCAGAATTCGGGCGTGTAAGTGAATCCGCCGGTGGCACCAATCACAAACGCACGCAAATCATCCAGGTCACTCCATGTCCGTAACGGGTTGTCTTTGCGAAAGAAAAAATATTGTGGCTGGGCAAACAGGGGGGCGCTGTATAAAAACTCGCGCGCACGTTCTGCCGAGGGCCGCCAGTACGCGGTGGCGTCGTATTTTCCCAGCAGGGAGTCTTCGTAGGCACGCTTCCAGGGCAGGAACACGAAGCGTACCGGGGTGTTTTCGCGGGCAAAGGCCTCTTTAATCAGCGTTGGTATAAAACCGCCATCTGCTTCCTCACTGGAGGTGATAGGTGGCGAATGTCCCGTGGCAATCTGCACCTCGCGCTGGACGCTTTCGCGGGCGGCGGCCTGCGTCGCGAACACCAGCCCACACATCAAAACAAGGAGTCGTAGTTTCAGACCCGGCGATTGAACATTGTTGCGAACCATCATACTGCTTCCGATACCGCCGTAAGCCTCGCCGGGATCCATACCCGCCAGACTAACTGAACTCGCCACAATACTGGCGATAAAACTGCTGTGCCGTGCGGCCGCTTCGCCCGCCCCTGGACAACGCAAAACGAATCGCCTCGGCATGCAAGGCCTGTGGATCTTTGATCTGGGGAAACAACTGATCCACCATCGCCAGATACTCGTCCTGATTGACGGGATAGAAAGACAGCCAGAGCCCGAACCTGTCTGACAGGGAGATTTTTTCCTCAATGGCCTCGGCATGGTGTATCTCGGTATTCACCACTCTCGAGCCCTCGTTATCGCTGAGGTATTCCGGCAACAGGTGCCGCCGGTTTGAGGTGGCATAAATCAGGATGTTGTCGGGAGGCAATTCGATCGAACCTTCCAGCACGCTCTTGAGGGTTTTGTAAGTGCGCTCGCCCTCGTCGAACGACAAGTCATCACAATAGACAATAAAACGATGAGACTGATCATGCAGCTTGTCGACGATTTCCGGCAAATCCACCAGATCGTTTTTGTCCACCTCGATCACCCGCAGCCCCTGCGTAAAGTATTCATTGAGCAAGGCTTTGATAATAGACGACTTTCCCGTACCCCGCGAACCCCACAGGAGCACATTGTTGGCCGGCTGCCCCGCCAGGAAGCGCTGGGTGTTTTTGCATACGGCATCAATCTGGCGATCAATTCCCAGCAGCTGCGTAAAACGGATGGGATCGGTGCGCAATACCGGCCGGAACTCCCCCCGCCGCGACCGCCAGATTGCGGCGGGAATGTTTTGCCAATCTACAGACTTGCTCATACGTATCACCTTATAGGTACCACCTTAACAGTTTCGACGCCGGATTAACAATCCGGCCTCAGACCTTGCCCTCGCCCCAGCGCTTGATCAGGGTATGAGGCACGCCCAGATGATCGAGTATGCGGGCCACAATAAAGTCGATCAAATCCTCAATGCCTTGGGGTTTGTGATAGAAGCCGGGGCTTGCGGGCAAAATCACCGCCCCCATGCGCGTCAGGGTCAGCATATGTTCAAGATGCAGCGCCGAGTAAGGGGCCTCACGCGGCACCAGCAGCAATTGCTTGCGCTCCTTGAGCACCACATCGGCGGCGCGCTCGATCAGGTTGTTGCTGGCGCCCGTGGCCACTGCCGAGAGGGTGCCGGTACTGCAGGGGCAAATGACCATACTCCCGGGCGCTCCCGAACCCGAGGCCACCGGTGCCATCCAGTCTTCCTTGCCGAACACCCGCAACAAGCCCGGCGCCACACCAAAATAGTCGTTCAGAAAGTCTTCGGCGGCGGCCGCCTGGCCTGGCAACTTCAAGTCCATTTCCGTCGCCAGCACCACATGGGCAGCCTTGGAGACCATGGCGTACACACGCACATCGGCCTCCAGCAGGCACTCGATCAGGCGCAATCCGTAGGGCGCCCCCGAGGCACCGGTCAGGGCCACAGTGACACAACGGCGCTCGTTCATTCCAGGGCCCCCGCGTGCAGGCGAGCAAGCAGTTTGGCATGCACGCCGCCAAAGCCGCCATTGCTCATGCAGACCAGGTGCACCGGCTCGTCCCCTTGGGCTGCCAGCCATTGCAGCGTCTGGTTGATCACGGCGTCAATCCCTTTGGCCAGCTGGTGGTGTGGCCGGGGCTCGGCCAACAGCTGGTCGAGCCAGTCGAGCTGGCCGAGATTGCACCAGAGCACTTCATCGGCCAGCGCCGCGCTGCCCAGCAGGTTCATTTGATGCACCCCCATCTTCATGGTGTTGGATCGCGGTTCGATAAGTGCCAGAATTTTTTCCTTGCCCACTTTCTTGCGCAAGCCATCGAGCGTGGTTTCAATCGCGGTGGGATGGTGGGCAAAATCATCGTACAGGGTTACCCGGCCACAGGTACCAACCAGCTCCATGCGTCGCTTGACGCCGTTAAAGCGACCCAAAGCGGCAGCCGCGTGCTCAGGCAGCACACCCACATGGTGGGCCGCCGCCACCGCTGCCAGGGCGTTGTGCACATTGTGCACCCCACTGAGCGACCACTCGACCCGCCAAGGCCGACCCTGATGCACAATATCGAAGCAACTGCCATCGGATGCATGCAACTGGTATTGCCAGTCGGCCCCCTCGCCCACCGCCCCCAGGCTCTCTACCGGCGTCCAGCATCCCTTGGCAAGCATGCTGGTGACTGTCTCGACTTTCGCGGGCGCCAGAATCCGCCCTTCACCTGGAACCGTGCGCACCAGGTGGTGAAACTGGGTTTGAATGGCCGCCACATCGGCAAAGATGTCGGCATGGTCGAATTCGAGGTTATTCACGATCAGGGTACGGGGGCGGTAATGCACGAACTTGGAACGCTTGTCGAAGAAAGCGCTGTCATATTCATCGGCCTCAATCACAAAAAACGGCGTATCGCCCAGGCGGGCCGATGCCGGAAAATCCCGGGGCACACCGCCTATCAGAAACCCCGGTGCCATGCCGGCGGCTTCGAGAATCCAGGCCAGCATGCTGGTGGTGGTGGTTTTGCCGTGGGTGCCTGACACCGCCAGCGTCCAGCGCCCCTGCAACACGTGCTCTGCCAGCCACTGGGGCCCCGAAACATAGGGCAGACCACGATTGAGCACCGCCTCCACCACCGGGTTGCCGCGACTCATGGCATTGCCGATGACCACCACATCGGGCACCGGGTCGAGTTGCGCCGGGTCATAACCCTCGATGAGCGCAATACCCTGTTGCTGCAATTGCGTGCTCATGGGCGGGTACACGGCCTGATCCGAGCCCGTGACTCTGTGACCGAGCTCTCTGGCCAATAGCGCCAAAGACCCCATAAAGGTGCCGCATATCCCCAAGATATGAATGTGCATACTGTGTTTTCCGTTGCTTTTGGGTGGTTGTGTTTCAGGACGAAGACGCATCCTGTTCAGGGCCTTGTTGCGCCATGCGCTGCCGGGCGAGGCGCCAGTGAGCCTCACGCTCGGCAGGAGTATATCGGTGCCAGGCGATGATTTCTGCATAATGTCGTCCGCACCCCAGGCAGATATCCTCCAGATTCAGACAGCAGCGTCTGACGCAGGGATGTTCGGCATCGGGGGCCGTGCGTTTTTCCATGGCGCGCTCCGGTTACGCATGAGCCTTGGTCGGGCTATTGTGCACCTGCCAAGGCGGAAATCGTAGTCTGTCTATACACTAGCCCATGACGCCGGCACACAGGAGCCAAGTTGAAAGGTTCGCAACAAGATCCGCGGTTGACCATGAAATGCGCAAAAAAAAAGCGTATGATGCCGGCGTTTTCTGTCACCTATGACCTGATTAACGGTTTCTGATTCCCATGACTTCTGCCGTGCCAGCGTATTTCGTGCCCTGTCTCCCCTGCTTCATTCACAAGGCCAACGGCCACCTTGCGCCGACGCCCACGCGCGTTTGTTAACTTTTTGACTCAAGAGGCAAATCTGCATGTCTATCAAAAACGCTTTTTATGCCCAATCCGGTGGTGTTACTGCCGTCATCAACGCCTCGGCCTGTGGCCTGATTGAAACGGCACGGGCACATAGTGACAAAATCGGCAAAGTGTTCGCCGGTCACAATGGCATTATCGGTGCGCTGCGCGAAGAGCTGATCGACACCAGCCTGGAAAGCCGCGAAGCCATTGCTGCCTTGCGCCATACCCCGGCAGGGGCCTTTGGCTCGTGCCGCTACAAGCTCAAGAATTTCACCGAGAACAAACGCGAATACGAGCGCCTGATTGCGGTGTTTCAGGCCCACAACATCGGCTACTTCTTTTATAACGGCGGCGGTGACTCTCAGGATACCGCCTACAAGGTTTCCCAGTTGAGCGAGAAAATGGGGTATCCCATCACCTGTATCGGCGTGCCTAAAACCGTCGACAATGATTTGCCCTTTACCGACAACTGTCCCGGTTTTGGCTCGGTCGCCAAGTATGTGGCGATTTCCACCAAAGAGGCGGCGCTGGACATTGCCTCCATGTGCGAATCTTCCACCAAGGTGTTCATTCTCGAAGTCATGGGCCGCCACGCCGGCTGGATCGCGGCTGCCGGCGGCCTGGCCGGCAAGGGCCCCGATGAGGCACCGCACATCATCATCTTTCCGGAAATTGCCTTCGACCGGGACAAGTTTCTGGCGCGGGTACAGGAAAGCGTGAAGAAAAACGGCTATTGCGTGGTCGTGGCCTCGGAAGGTGCCCAGTACGAAGACGGCCGTTTTGTTGCCGATGCCGGGGTGAAGGATGCCTTCGGTCACACCCAGCTTGGCGGTGTGGCACCGGCTTTGGCCAACATGGTGAAGCAGGCACTGGGTTACAAATACCACTGGGCCGTGGCCGACTACCTGCAGCGCGCCGCCCGCCACATTGCCTCGGCCAACGATGTGCAGCAAGCCTACGCCATGGGCAAGGCGGCGGTCGAATTCGCCATTGCCGGCAAAAATGCCGTCATGCCTATCGTGGTGCGCGAAAGCTCCTCTCCCTACAAGTGGCACATAGGCGAGGCACAGCTCAAGGACGTGGCAAATCAGGAAAAGAAAATGCCCATCCACTTCATTACCGATGACGGCTTTGCCATTACCGAAGATTGCCGGGAGTACCTCAGCCCGCTGATTCGGGGCGAAGACTACCCGCCTTACGATGATTTCGGCATGCCCAAATACGTCAAGCTGCAAAATAGTCTGGTCGAGAAAAAACTCAACACGGAATTCAAGCTCTAATCTGACACACACCTCTACCGCAGGCAGCCTCCACTGTGAGTGCTGCCTGTTCGCGCCCCTTGCTGGCGCCCGACCTGCTTCACGCTTATCAGTACGCCCTCTATCCAGGTCACTGGCTGCTGGCCGGGTTATTTTCTATAGTTAGTTTCTGAACCGGACTCGTCTCTGATCCCCGGCTTTTCGTTTTCTCACTTCACACAGGACCCCTCATGCCTACTCTCGTTTTTCGGCCGATGATGTTGATGCTGATGCTGTTTGCCATAACGGCCAAGGCCGCTACCCTCAACGAAACCAGTCAGGTGACGCAGCTTACGACCGAGTTCATGAAAGAACTCCAGGCCGGCAATACGCCCGGCGCCTACGCAGCGGTCACCAAATACCTGGGCGTCGACGCACAGCAATTCGAGGCTTACGGCCGCACGGCGCATGACTACATGAGCAAGGTAAACAAAGAGATCGGCCCTGCCATCAGCTTTGACCTGTTGGCCAATGAAGCCGTCAAACAGCACCTTTTGCGCCAGACCTATCTGCTGAAATATGAAGAGGCGGCACTGGTGTGGCGCTTTACCTTTTATAACTCGGGCAAAGGCTGGCGCCTGGTGGGCGTGGATTACAGCACCGACGTAGAGCAGCTCTACCAGCTCACCCCCTGATACCCGCAGACAACCGCCATCACAGGCACCGCAATCCCGCAGGCATCCGCTCCGGGATTGCCGGTGCCAGGCAACATAAGGGCGCCCCCTTGAAACACCGGATACTGATTGGCGTGCTGGCACTACTGATCATCGGCTATGCCCTGGTGCGGGCCCTGGCGCATGTTGCGCAGGGCATGAGTTACGAGATTCTCTTTCACCGGCACTCCCCGGATCATCACCTGGTCATCACAGCCCTGCAATCGCGCAATGAAGGTGCCCATGCGCCCTACGGGCAACATCTGGTGCTGGCGGAACAGCGGGTCACAACCCCGGAGGATGGCCATGTGGTTTTTGCCGGCTATTGCAAAAGGCTTTCCTGCGTCTGGACAAGCCCGCAGCAGATACGGGTATCCTGCGAAGGGTCCGACAAGACAAAGACCCTCTCGGTGATGGTCAGGGGTATTGAGGTCGAATTCAATGAACATCCATCACCCTGACCTGACCAGGGCCGGCCCATGACGACCGCGATCCCCTCGGCAGCTCCCCCCCTTGAGGCGGGTGACTCTCGTCGTTTGAGCCTTGCCGAGCGTCAGGCTCTGGTGGCCCGCCATGGCTCCCAGTCCAGCGCCTATTTCACCCTGCAACGGGAGGTGGAGCATTTCGGCATTGCCGGCAAAGGCTTTGTGGCCTACCACCCCCAGAGAACGCCCCTGGGGCGGGTTAACATGGTATTTGCCAACCCCGTGTGTGCCACGGCAGATCTGCCGGCCTTGCTCCGCGCCTTTATCGGGCAGGTTGGCGACAACACCCTGTTCATGGGAGTAGACCGGCAGGTATGCGACCTTCTCGCCCGTATGGGTTATTACACCAATGAAATGGGCACCGAGTTTTCGCTGGCCATCGCCAACCTTGACCTTCGGGGCAAAACCAAAAAGCAGCTGCGCCATGCGGCCAATCTCGGACAACGCTGCGGCCTGAAAGTGCAGGAACAGGACTGGGAAACCGTCGACCAGTCACAGGTAAGGGCCATCTCTGCCCAGTGGCGCCAGCGCAAAACCATCAAGCAACGGGAGTTGCGATTGCTCACCCGCCCGCCGGAATTTGCCAATGAATGGGAGGTGCGCAAGTTTTACTGCTATCAGGGAGACAAGTTGCTGGGATTCGTGTTTTTTGATCCGTTTTTTGCCCAGGGCAAGGTAGCGGGATATTGCGCCAATATCCTGCGCCGGACGACCGGCGAAGGCCCGTCGGACCTGCTGGATTTCGTCATGCTCGAGGCCATCAAGGTGTTTCGGGCCGAAGGCATTGAACGACTGTCACTGGGTGTCGCTCCGCTTTATCAGGTAAAGGCGTGCCTGGGTGACAATCCGCTGCTGCGGCGTATCGAGCAATGGCTGTTTTCCCACGGCAACCGGCTCTATGCCTTTGAGGCCCTGGCCTACCACAAGACCCGCTACCGCGCCGAAGAAACGCCCTGGTATGTGTGCGCCAGAAACCTGTCGGCCCTCAAGGTGTCGCTGGCGGTGCTGCTGGGGACGCACCTGGTAGGCTGGTAAGGCGCCAAACGGCGCTATCCCGACTGGGGCCCAAGCACCCGAATGACCTCGCTGGCAGGAACGTCACCGCAAATCACTTTTTGATGGGCATCCTGAACCAGGGTGATCAGCCCCTCTTTCTCGGCCAGTTTTTTCAGTTTCAAAATGGATTCATTGGCCGCAATACCATGACGCATCAACTCGCTGGGAATCAGCACCTCGTACAGCCCGGCACGCCCCAGCAGGCCCGAATCGTTGCAGCGATCGCAACCACGCCCCTGGAAAAACCGGGTGGCCGGGGTGCGAAACAAAGGCCCCAGGCGGCGCATCGTATCTTCATCGGGGGTGTGCGGCTCGCGGCAGTGAGGACAGTTCTTGCGCACCAGTCGCTGGGCAATGATGGCCTCCACGGCCGAAGCCACCACGTAAGGCTTAAGTCCCAGATCAAACAGGCGCGCCAGCGTATCGATACTGGAATTGGTATGCAGGGTCGAAAATACCTGATGTCCGGTAAGGGCCGCATGAAAAGCCACTTCGGCCGTTTCATAGTCACGTATCTCGCCAATGAGGATCACATCCGGATCCTGGCGCAAAATGGCGCGCAGCACCTTGGCAAAGTTCAGCCCCACCTTGTCCTTGATCATCACCTGCCCCGCCTGGTCCAGATAGTACTCGACCGGATCTTCGACGGTAATGTAGTTCTTCTCGCCGGTGGCGGTGTGCTGCAACATGGAATAGAGCGTGGTGGTCTTGCCACTGCCGGTCGGCCCGGTCGCCAGAATGATGCCTTTGGGCTGCAAAATGGCGTTGTCGATACGATCAAGCAGCGCCTTGCTGAACCCCAGATCACTGAGCTTCTGCACACTGGCATTGCGATCCAGGAGCCGCATTACCACCTTCTCGCCGCTGATGGTGGGCAGGGTTGAAATACGCAGATCCACAATCCGCAGGGGGGTTTTTACCGTAATGCGTCCGTCCTGGGGGCGGCGGCGTTCGGTAATGTCCAACTCGGCCATGACCTTGATGCGCGACACCAGCGGCATCAACAGGCTCGACGGAACGTGCAGCTTGTCCTGCAACACCCCGTCAATGCGAAATCGCGCCACAATGCTCGCAGCCCGGGGCTGAATATGAATATCACTGGCACCGAGGCGAATCGCCTCAAGAATAATGGCGTTGACGAGGCGAATGGCCGGCGGCTCATCGGTGCCGCGCAGTAGTTCTTCCAGGCCGATATCGTCATCCTCATCAATGACAATCTCGACCTGATCCAGCGGCTCATCCTTGCCAAACACGGTTTCGAGTTCTTTCACCGAAACCTTTTCATCACCGTGCAGTTCGATGATTTTTGCCAGGATTTTCTGGCGTGTGGCCAGTACCACGCGAATATCGAGCCCGGTGGTGAACTTGAGTTCGTCCAGCAGCCCTTCATCCATGGGATCGGCCATGGCTATCAGCAACCGCCGGCCCTCCTGCTTCAGCGGCACCAGCAGCTGGTTACGGCAAAAACTGCCAGGAATCAGGGCCGCCACCGCCGCATTGACCTGAAACTCGGCAGGATCAGCCTCTTCGAACAAAAAGTCTTTGGCCAGTACCTTGTAGATTTTTTCCTCGGTCAGCCAGCCATTCTCGACAACAATACGAAAGGTGTTTTTCTTTTTTGACTGCTGTTCCTTGTACAGCTTCTGTACTTGTTGATCATTCAGCAGGCCCTTTTTATTGAGCATGATGGCCAACTGGCTGCGATGGGTCACCGCCAGTTTCGACAACATGTTCAGTTCCTGGTTCTTTTTGTCGTTGCTTTGCTTAAGCCGCTCGTTTTCCTGCTTGAGATCGAACTGCTCCAGCGCCAGCGCCACCGTTACCCGCAAGTCATCATCATTCCAGGGCTTGAGAATGAACTTGTACACCGCCCCTTCCTTGACGGCTGACATAACGGCTTCGGTATCGGCCTGCCCGGTCAGCATGATGCGGATAATCTCGGGGTGGCGCTGCTTTACCAGGCGCAGCAGTTCGGCCCCGGTCATTCTGGGCATTTTGTAGTCGGTGACCATCAGCTGGCAGGGGGTGTGCGACAGCAGCTCCAGCGCCTCCTCGCCGTTGGCGGCCAGCACGATCTCGTAGTTTTCCTGATGAAAAACGCGCTTGAGGGACTTGAGAACATTGGGTTCGTCATCCACAAACAAGACCCGATACTTCTCCTTCAGCGGCGTGGGAACCTCCGTAACCAGCGCGTCAGCCGGATCATCATCCAGAAAAAGGGAACCAAAATTCTTCAACGCTGCTCCTTGGTCAGTGGCCGGTGATATCTCTTTATTCAATCTGAACCTGTGACCACCGGCAGCCAGAAGCCAATGCGCGCCCCCTGCGCCACGCCGGTATCAATGGTCATTTCGCCCCCGTGGGCGGTAACGATATCGCGACAGGTGGTCAATCCCAGCCCCTTGCCCTTGCCTACGTCCTTGGTGGTAAAAAACGGATCAAAGATGCGCTCCACCAGGTGTGCGGGAATGCCCGGGCCATTGTCGATCACCTCCACATGTATCCGATGGTTCAGGCAGTAGCTTCGTACTTCGATGTGCCCGGCCGAGGCTGCGCCTTTGTGCGCCGCAATGGCATCGGCGGAATTCATGATCAAGGCCAGAATCACCTGCCCCAGGTATCCCGGCCGGCAGCGTGTTTGTGGCAACACGCCGGCATCGAACTCCAGGCTGGTCTGGCTGTCGAGAGAGGTACGGGCAACATTGATGCCCGCCGCCAGATACTTGTTGATGTCCACCACCAGCTCTTCTTCGGCATCCACATTGGAGAAGAGCTTGAGATCGGCAATGATGGCGGCCACCCTTTGTATGCCATCAATGGACTCGCCCAGCAGATCAGAAAAATCGCCCAGCACAAAATCCATGTCGGCCTGCTTCCAGCTCTCGCGCAGCACGCTCATGCCGGCGTTGGCCGAAATCAGTGCGCCGACCTTCAGCAGTTCGTCGATGTAACCCCGGGCCGTGTTGAGGTTGCTGTTGACAAAGCCTATCGGGTTATTGATCTCATGGGCGATGCCCGCCGCCAGCTGCCCCACCGAGGCCAGTTTTTCCGATTCAAACAGTTTGCGCTGGGTCGACTCTATCGTGCCTATCTGCTCGGCGACCTTTTGGTCGAGTTGTTCACACAGGGCTTTGTAGCGCGCCTCCGAGGCCTGCAGCAACTCATGCTTGAGGCACAAGGCATCGTAGTCTTCCTGAATGGCCTCAATGTGCAGTGCCGAAGCCATCAGGTATTTCTGCGCCGCCCGCAGCTCCATCATCACCAGTTGCTGTCCCATGGCCTGAGCCGGCTCGTCGGCACAGCGGGTATGCAAGTAGCCAACGGGTTCGATTTCCAGCACCAGTGGCAGCCTGGCCCCCGCGACCGCCGAGGGCTCTCCGAGGCAATGGCCACCCTGGGTATCGGTGATCGCGAAATCACCCAAGAGATACTCCAGCAGGGCCGACAAATGCTTTTTGTCGACCGGCACCAGCACATCCCGCAGGGCGAATTCCCGATCAAAATCAAAACCTTCAAGACAGGTAGCAGGCACGGTGTTAGTCCTTGGCCAGCGGGGTGGCGCTAAGCAATTGGGTGACAAACTCGGCCACTGTGACGCCATGGGCCTCCTGCAGTTGATACTGGGCATTCAGGGAGCCGTAGACCTTTTCCAGCAGGGCACGGAAGGTCTCGCCCACGCCTTCGCCACGCAAGGCACTGGCAAATACAATGGGCCAGGGAGTTTTCTCCCAGCGTTGCAGCACTTCCTGCTCCGTTACAATGGCGTCCATATCCCTTTTGTTGAACTGCACCACCAGCGGCAAGGTCTCTACATCCAGCCCCACCCGGGAGAGATTGGCCATGAGGTTTTCGAAGGATTCCAGATTATTGCGGCTCTGGGTTCGCTGTGAATCGGCCACAAAGACCAGCCCGTCGGCACGCGACAATACCGCTTTGCGCGTGCTGTCGTGCGCCACCTGACCGGGCACGGTGAATAGCTTCAATTTGATCAGCAGCCCCGAGGCGGCACGCATGCCCATGGGCAGCATGTCAAAAAACAGGGTGCGGTCACCCTTGGTTTCGAGCACCATGAGTTCACCCTTCATTTGCGGGTTGGCACTTTGATGCAAAAAAGTCAGATTGGTGGTCTTGCCGCTCTGGGCAGGGCCGTAATACACCAGCTTGACCGTCAACCTTTGATTGTCCTGATCGTACTCTGCCATAGAATTGCTCGCTCAATCACGCCAGACCGGCCGGCCACCCCCGCACAAACCGGGGCCAGACGTACATTCTCGCTCCCGTTGCGAGCCATTCACCCGTACGGAGTTAGTGCGCAGGGCGCCCTTTAAGGTATAGCGCAAAACGCTGGTATTATCGAAACCACCGCAACCCGTGTCGGTCTCCCCCTGGGGCTGGACTCACTCTGAAGGTATTCAGGAAGGTTTTACCCGCCGTCCCTCGCTGCGGGGCTCCCGTTCGATTTTCTGAATATTGTCTGCCGCCTCCTTGACCACCACCTCCATCCACAACAAGTGCTGGCGCCAGACTTCCGATTCCACGCGCCCCGGTTTTTTTGATGCCAGTAAATCTTTTGACATAATCGCTACTCCCGTGACAAGGGTGTATTTGCCTTGTGACTGCCGCAACACCAGACACACCCACACTGGTGCCCTTTCCTTAGTCTAGTTCGTCTGCAAGGCGACCACCTGACTAAAACCAGGATGACTTTTTCCCGCCGGGATGCTCCTCCACGGTTTTTTCCTGCACGCGACATTCAGCACCGGCATCCCCCCCAGGGCGCCGGGCAAGGCGCACCTCATCGCCGCTTTGGCTCCACTCAAACTGGTTCGCAAACCAGGTCGCCCGATCTTTCAGGCCACGGGTGACGTCCGGCAAGGGCTGAAGAATACAGGACGAGGCCACCGTGCCCGACCAGCGCAAACGCCCTTGATACTCCGAGGGCGAAAGCTCGAACACCGAGAGCCTGAGCGGTTGTGGCGCCTCACCGTAAAGCGTCACAACCCGGTTGTCGCGCACCGCCACCAAACCCGACACGGCATGACGGCTAAAGGGCACACGCCCAAACAACAACCAGCCCTGACGATCACGGCGCTGCACCAGGTAATTGGTACCAGGCAAGGCTTCCAGCGGCGTTGCGGGATAGGCGACCGTTTCGAGATAAAGGAGCTGGTGCGCACCGGCATGCGCCTGTAACAGAAACAGCTCATAGGCACCGGTGCCGCGGGCCTTGAGCAGTATCTGGTCGGGATTAAGCACCTGATACTCCCGCAAGGTAAGCGCCTCGCCACTGCCGTAGGGGTTATCAATCTGAATATGGCGTTGCCCCTGAATTTCGAGCTCCGGTACCCGCACGGCAATCGCCTCCCGGGCGGTCGAGGTCGGCCCGGGCCGGTAGGTAAAGGCTACGTCGTTGAGCGAAAAAACCGAGCCCTCGTACACCCGCTTGCGATCAACCGCGCCACATCGACGTTGCTTCTCGGCCGGGTCGATGTTCCAGCCGTCGAGCAAGCACAGCTCGGCAATATTCAGGCTCAGCGCCACCTCCGGATAATCGCCCTGAGCCATCGCCAGGCCACGGGGGTTAAGCGCTGCGCACTGCGCAACCATGAGCGGCAACTGCTCGTCGTCTTCCAGCAACACGGGCATCGCTGCACCGGTTTGCACTTTGGGCCCGGAGTCAACCATGTCATGGCGCAGTGCCAGAACCTGCACCGGCGGCACGGCCAGCACATGATCGGGTCGCAACGTCAGGCGCGCCGGTGGCCCTGGATCAAACTCGAAGTTCTTATGCCACCAGGTCGGCCCGTAAGCGTAGGCGACCTGGCGATCATTTTCGGTGGTCGTGTGACGATCCAGTTTGGGGTGATCGAAGGCGAAGGCCGGCAGGCGAAAGCAGTCCTTGCCCAGGGCGAGCCGGGCCAGGGTCTGGCCGGTATTCAGGTCAACCGCGCGCAACACAATGTCATTGCCAGCGGGGTTTGCGTCCGCCAGAAACGCGTAAGGGTAATCCACTTTCGCCAGCGCCCCCGGCCCTATATCTACCAGCGCGAAGGGCTGATGCCGCACCATGTGGTTATGGCCCTGCTCGCCTCGCACCAAGGTCCAGCCCTCGAGGCGCGAATCTGGAAACCAGTTGTAGGGGCTGCCATCGCCAATGGGCAAGACCGCGGCGCGGGTAGTGCCCTGGCTCCTTGTCAGGCGCACGACGGGATAGGGATGTCCCTGGGAGTTACGGCTAACGACCAATAGCCAATCGTTGGGGGCCAAGGCCACGGCATCGTAAACCGTTGGATACTCGACCAGACCCGGATGCTGCGCGTTGATCAGGCGCTTGAGTTCGAAGCTGTCGACCGCTCGGCCATCAATACGCAAATGGATATCGGTGTACTCGTTCAGGCCGCCGGTCACGTAATCCCTGGAGGTACGGTGCTCCTTGCGGATTTCAATATCCGCCAGGCCGGAATTCGATGGTGAGCAGGCACAAAGCATAACGGCCAGCAGGCACTGGCAGGCTCTAAGAATCCGCCCTGACCGGCTGTTTTTGTTGCCGCCAGCGATTGCCGTAATACTCCAGCGGTTACCCATCTGCCCTGTTCCTCTCTCCATCGTTAGCGAAGTCCGGGCGACGGATCGAACTCAAACCTGGCTGACCGGCCCCGGAAGCAGCAACAGTACAGGCGTGGCAGAGCCTTGCCAACAGCCTTACCAGGAAGGTGCAGGAAGACGTTAAAAAAAGAAAAAAAGGGGGGCGATGCCCCCCAATACCTCTGAGGGAGAGAGGGTGTGTCTGGCACCGAAGCCAGCACTAGAATTTCACGTAAGCACCCACCATATAAACCATCGGGTCAATTTCAACATCCACCTTGGCTTTTACCAAGCCCAGGTTCGTGTTGGCAGTAATGGTGCCCGTGGTATCAATATCAATCCACCACAAAGCCGCGTTAATGCCGAAGTTATCGGTAATGCGGTAATCCACACCTAGCTGTGCCGCTACGCCAACGGAGTCATCAAGTTTGAGCTTGCTGCTGGTCGCAGTCACGCCGGAAACACCCTTGAGTGAGGCCAGCGTACCTATGGCACCGGTCAGGGTGTTAGTGGTGCTTTCCTCGAAAAACAAGGTGTAGTTCAGACCCAGACCAGCATAGGGCTGTACGCTCGATGCGGGGTCAAGAAAATAGTATTGCACCGACACCGTAGGCGGCAGATGTTTGGCCTCACCCAGCTTACCGGCCCCCGCCAACGCACCTGCCGCCATGATGTTGTGGGCAAAGGGCGTAGCAGCCAGAACTTCAACGCCAATGCGATTTGTCACTAAATAGGTAGCACTCAGTCCAAGTTGGGCATCGGAATCCACGCCCACTTTCGCTCCCGTCACGGCACCCAGTCCCGGCGCCGTGATTTGTATATCACTGCTCTTTTCCTGCGGATCAACGACAACAATGCCACTTCGAATCAGGATGTTACCTGCCTCATAGGCCAGCGCAGAGTGGCTTAGCATCAAAGTGCCGGCAAGCATGGGCAAGGAGAATGTGCGTTTTATCATGGATTAACCTCGGTATTTGATCAGTGGCAAAGAATAACCGTGGTCAGTCTAATCATTACTATTTGTGTGTATTTGACATAGCTCATATTAGGTATCTGAAGATCAATACATGCACTCCTATATGGTTATTTTTGATGACATACGTCAATTATTCGCCCGCATCCTCTCAAGCATCGACTCACATTGTCTGCGCAACCGCCGGGAAAAAGCACACGAAATCAGAAAGGCGCTTTCGCTGGTCACAACAGAATTCTTGCACAGCAAACAATAAGATGTATTATATATACATCTTTAAGGTCAGCCATGTGAAAGCGCTTGAACACCCATCAAGGCCACCTTGGTGCGCACCGCGCCTTTCACCCAAACCGGGGGTAAACCAGAATGAACACGACCACAAACCTTACCGAGCAATCGATGGGAAAAATTGCCCGCGACATTCCCGGCGCCACCGCCGTACTGCATCGTTTCAATCTCGATTTCTGCTGCGGCGGTGCCAAGCCTTTGGGTACGGCGCTGCAGGAAAAAGGCCTGGCCAGCGATGCCATTGTGCAAGAGCTGCAGGCGCTCATGGCGAGAAACCAGGCAGAGGATGAGCTTAACAACGTCTCCGACATGAGACTGATCGAACATATCCTGGATCGCTATCACGATACTCACAGGGAGCAACTGCCAGAACTCATACGCTTGGCACGAAGGGTCGAGCAGGTACACGGGGATCGCCCGGAGTGTCCAAACGGACTCTGGTTGCATCTGGAAAAAATGCGCGACCTGCTGGAAGATCACATGAAAAAAGAAGAGGAAATTCTCTTCCCGGTGATTTCACGCGGCATCTACGCCCTGGCAAGTGCATCCATTGACGTCATGCGCAAGGAACATGAAGGCCATGGGGTCGCCCTGGAAAAACTGGATCAGCTCACCCGCAATATCACCTTGCCAAAAGGGGCCTGCAATACCTGGCGCGCCCTGTATCTGGGGCTGGCCACCTTTAAAGCCGATATCATGAATCACATTCACCTGGAAAATAATGTGCTCTTCGAACGCGTTATCCAGCAAGCCAGTGCCAGCCCCACCCCGACCCATATTCTTTAGTCATGCGCTGGCCGGAGATGCCATGGTAAACACAGGGACTGTGTGCCTGTTTTCTCATCACCAACTGCAGCGGGTAACGCACGCTGCCCTCCACTTGTTGCCCGTTCGCTCCGTCACTGATCGTCATTTCCGCAAAGCCTGACGTCCGCTTTTTTCTGTTGCCAGCACAAAAAAATTGGTGACACATGTCATTTTTAAATTGCAATCTTTGCACTCTCTTCTATGGTTATGAGACCCCCATCACACAACAACAATACGGGAGGGCATATGCCTGACATGTATAAATGCAGTTCTTCTCGAAATGGGTTATTCAAGCACATTCGTCTCGCCGTTCTTGGCCTTGGTCTGTGCGCAAGCCAGCTGGGCTGGGCCGGTGAAGCCGAAGCCAAAAAGTGGCTGGAGTCGGAATTCCAGGACAGCACGCTCACCAAAGAGCAGCAGATGGAAGAGCTCAAGTGGTTCATCAAGGCCGCCGAGCCCTATAAGGGAATGACCATTCGCGTCGTGTCCGAACGCATTGACACCCATTGGTATGAAGCCAACACGCTGACCAAGGCCTTCGAGGACATTACCGGCATCAAGGTGGTGCATGAGATCACCGGTGAAGATGACGTAGTGAAAAAGATCTCCACCCAGGCGGCCCTGGATTACAGCCTCTACGATGCCTACATCAATGACTCCGACTTGATCGGAACCCACTACCGCTACGGTAAGGTGGTGGCCCTGAGTGATTTCATGGCCGGCGAAGGCAAGGATGTCACCCTCCCTACCCTGGATCTGGATGATTTCATGGGGCTGTCGTTTACCACCGGCCCCGACGGCAAGCTCTATCAGCTGCCCGACCAGCAGTTTGCCAACCTGTACTGGTACCGGCATGACTGGTTCAGCCGCCCCGAACTGCGGGAAAAATTCAAGTCGATTTACGGCTATGAACTGGATGTGCCGAAAAACTGGTCAGCGTATGAAGACATTGCCGAGTTTTTCTCGATTCACATAAAAGAAATTGACGGCGTGCGCGTCTACGGTCACATGGACTACGGCAAGAAAGACCCCTCACTGGGCTGGCGATTCTCGGATGCCTGGTTATCGATGGCGGGTGCCGGCGACAAGGGGATTCCAAACGGCTTGCCCGTGGATGAGTGGGGTATCCGGGTAGAGAACTGCCACCCTGTGGGTGCCAGCGTGGCCCGAGGCGGAGCCCTTAACGGCCCGGCCGCAGTCTACTCAATCACCAAATTCACCGAGTGGCTCAACAAGTACGCGCCACCTAATGCCAAAGGCATGACCTTTAGTGAAGCCGGTGCCGTGCCTGGCCAGGGCAATATTGCCCAGCAGATCTTCTGGTACACCGCCTTCACCGCGGCACTGACCGATCCGAAATTGCCGGTCACTGATGAAAAAGGCGCTCCAAAATGGCGCATGGCGCCCTCGCCACGGGGTCCCTACTGGGAAGACGGCATGAAGTTGGGCTATCAGGACGCAGGTTCCTGGACCTTCCTCACCAGCACACCGCTGGAACGCCGCAAGGCAGCCTGGCTGTATGCACAGTTCCTGGTATCAAAAACCGTATCACTGAAGAAAACGCTCGTGGGCCTGACCCCGATTCGTGCCTCCGATGTTAATTCGCCGAAGATGACTGAGGTCGCGCACAAATACGGCGGACTGATCGAATTCTATCGCAGTAAGGCGCGCGTAGCCTGGACACCTTCAGGAACCAACGTACCTGACTATCCGGCCCTGTCCGATCTGTGGTGGAAGAACGTGGCACTTGCGGCCAACGATCAGCTGACGCCCCAACAAGCCATGGACAAGATGGCTAAGGAAATGGATGAACGCCTGCAGAAAATCGCCGACTCCGGACTTCAGACCCGTTGTGAGCCCAAGCTCAATGAACCCAGAGATCCTGCCTACTGGCTGGCTCAGCCTGGCTCTCCCAAGGCGAAACTTGCCAACGAGAAGCCACCAGGTGAAACGCTGCCATACCTGCAGTCTTTGAAGGCGTGGGAATAAGA
Source organism: Oleiphilaceae bacterium (assembly GCA_041591635.1). Classification (GTDB taxonomy): domain Bacteria; phylum Pseudomonadota; class Gammaproteobacteria; order Pseudomonadales; family Oleiphilaceae; genus JACKOD01. The sequence continues at coordinate 21,925 of JBFHRO010000018.1, forward strand.
GGAGATTTGGCGATGACTATGATTAAAAAAACCATTAACACCCTGGCAATCACCGGCATGCTGGCCCTAAGTGGCGCAGCCTCGGCGGCAACTTATAGCTTGCTGACTGAAGAGCTTCCTCCCTACAGCATGAAGCAGGGCAGCAAGATCACCGGTGCGAGCGTTGATATAGTGGCCGAGCTGTTCAAGCGCGCCGGCCTTAAGTCTGAAGTCAAGCTGCAGCCTTTCGTACGGGCCGTTGACACCACCCTCAAAGAAGCCAATACCTGCGTGTTCCCGGTTGAACGCAACCAGGAACGGGAGGTTTCCTTCAAGTGGGTAAGTCCGATTCTGGTAACCTACACGGCGTTTTACACCATGGATGATTCCAAAGTGGATATCCGGGTATTGAACGACGTGAAGGACCTGAGCATCGGCACCTACAACGGCAGTGCGCCGGCGGAGTACTTGAGCGGACAAGGGTTTGAAGTACAAACCACGCCCAAAGATGCGCCCAACATCCAGAAACTGGCCGCCAAGCGTATCGATGTCTGGGCAGCGGATACCCTTACCGCTTCCTACCTGGCCAAGGAAGCCAAGGTAACCAACCTCAAGGAACGTCTGGTGTACTTCTCGGCGTTGCGGGCGCTGGCCTGTAACCTGGGTACCGATGACGCCGTCATTGACAAGCTCGAAGATGAGCTGAAGAAAATGTACGCCGATGGGTCGGTAGAGAAGATTCTCGCTACCTACAAGTAAGGGTCACACAGGCATGAAAAAACGCCAGCGGGTTCGCCCCTGGCGTTTTTTTATGGCCAGGTAAATCAGCGCCCAAACAGGCGTGCAACGGCACCGGGGTATTTCTGCTGCACCTCTGGCACCGAATTCACCGAAATATGCAAGTCATTGACTATGCCGTCGCTGATGCCGTACACCCAGCCATGAATGCGCACTTTTTGCCCCCGATCCCAGGCATCGCGGATGACGGTGGTTTGTGCCACATTCACCACCTGCTCGATCACATTGAGTTCACACAAACGATCGACGCAGCGAGTTTCGTCATTGATCCGCCCCAGATCAGTCTTGTGAATGTCATACACATCCTTGATATGGGCCAGCCAGTTTTCTATCAATCCCAGCCGCGTGCCCGCCAGCGCGGCCTTGACGCCGCCACAGCCATAATGCCCGCACACAATGACATGCTTTACCTTGAGCACATCCACGGCATATTGAATCACCGACAAACAGTTAAGATCAGCATGGGCCATGACATTGGCGATATTGCGGTGCACAAAGATCTCACCTGGCATCAGATCGACGATCTGATTGGCCGGAACGCGACTGTCAGAGCAGCCTATCCAGAGGTATTCCGGTGACTGCTGGGCAGCAAGATTCAAAAAGAAATCGGGCTGCCTGTCTTTGATCGACGCTGCCCACAGGCGGTTTTTCTCCAAAAGATGCTCAAGCACGGTCGGGTTTCCTCTCACGATTTATCGAAAAATGCCAATGTCAGCCAAGCTAGTGGCCGATGGCAGACAAAAATATAACGAAAACGTGCACGAAGAAATGCACAAATGGTAATAGCGCCCAAAGCAGAGGGCGATGCGATCAATAACGCAGGGAAGGCACGAGCAGGAGGGCACACAAAACCAAGACAGGAAAACGCAAACACACAGCCCCCGCCCTACGAGGCGGGAACCATGCTGCGCAACCAGATCAGGCTCCGATCATTTTCTTGATGCCGCCAATGACTGCATCGCCTTTAAAGGGTTTGACGATCCAGCCCTTGACACCGGCCGCCTTGCCCCGGTCCTTCATGCGCGGATCACTCTCGGTGGTCAGCATGATGATATTGACGCTGGCATTACCCAGTTCACCGCGAATTTTCTCCACCATGGTCAAACCGTCCATATTTGGCATATTCACGTCGGAAATGACCAGTTTGATCTGTGAATCGCCCTTGAGCTTCACCAAACCGTCCTTGCCGTCGACAGCCACTTCCACCGACAAGCCCTGGCCCTTGAGGAAAGAACTTACTTCGTTGCGTACTGTTGCGGAATCGTCCACCACCAAAATTTGTGCCATAACTAAAACTCTCATTAAGCAAATGTTGTCAAACAAATCAGATTATAGCGCCTTTACGCGCCTGCACAGGCCAAGATACCGACCTGTCTTGCCGCAGGTACTGGCTGGGCTTCCTGCCCCTAGAAAAACTCCAGTTCGCCACTTTCCACAAAACTTTCGACCGTCTGGTTACTTGCGTTGAACTTGTCGGGCGACCAGCTGAGGTTAAAAATCAGCCGCTGATAGAAGGTCAGATCCGGCATGACCCCTTCGTTATCCCGCAAGGTGTACTTGAAACACAGCTGCGGCTCGGTAGATCCGAACGAAATGTACTTGTGCTGATGATCCACAATAATCGGTACCTGGGTGCGATAGGCTTCGGTAACCGACTCCTGGGTCGAAAAATACCGCGCCTTGATGCTGCCCCAAATCATGTTGGTCAATTCGTTGAGCACCGCATTGGTGTTCTTGAAACCTGCATCAATCGCCGACAACCCGGTATGTGCCATTTTGATGGCGTTGGAAATCGACGGCTCCACCGCCTGCAGCATCATGTAACCCCGGCACCAGGAGCTTTCCAGCGGAATCAGGCTGAACAGGTCGCCGTAAATGATCTGGTCCTTCACCAGATAAGGGGCATCACACTTCACCGTGGTGCCCTTGATCACACCGCTGAACGCGTTGGTGGAAATTTCCTGAACCCCCTGCGCCAGCTCAACCGGGTAATACATGCTGAAAACAAAGGAATCGATCAATTTCTGCAACGAACCGGGCTCCTCCAGGCTATAACAACCGGCAATCGCATTCTGGCATTTTTCGTCCAGACCCTCCTTCGACGCCGAGCCGACCCGACGCAAAAAGATAGGTAACTCCGGCCGGATCAAATTGATCTGTACCGCCATGTCCTTGCCGCTGACGCCGTGCTTGTCGTAATTTTCGGCCAGAAGAATTGCACCAAGATCAATATTGGAGTTCAAAATGGCGTTGATATCCTGAGAGGAGTCCTTCAACCCCACCAGGTTATTTGCCGTACAGATTTTTTTGAGTTCAGTCAGCACCTTGTCATCAAACTCGTGAACAAGAACCTTACTGACGATTTTGGTGATTTCTTCCATCACAGCCCCACTTAGTCAGGATAAAACAACGTAAAACAACGACGCTCATCTTCAACAGAACTCCAGTTCAAAAGAACTCCAGCTCTCCGGAATCCACCTCGCTCTCCATACTCGACGCCCGCTTGACCTCAAAATTCAAATTCTGATTGGCGATCAGATACACACTGGCAAACAGCAGGGGTTGCCCGTGCAACAAGGCCTGTGCATGCGCCTCATACTCAAAGCGTTGCCCAATCATGTACTTCAGACACTCATTGCCCAACCGGTTGGGGGTCGACATCCCCAGGGTGGGCACGCTACGCCCCAGTTCACGTTTGATCGCACCACAAAAGGTATTTCCCACTTCGCCCAGATAATCATAGAACTTGTCGTCGTCCAGCGCCTTGTTGGCGATTTTCAGACTGTCAACCACGCCCTGCTCAAGCACTGAGTCCTTGGTAAAATGTAGCAGCACTATCACCCGAAACAACTGCGACGAGATCGTCAGCATAAAAAACTCTTGGTGATCAAGCTCGGCATTAC
>JBFHRO010000019.1:0-25384 GCA_041591635.1 Oleiphilaceae bacterium
TGCCTATCGCAAACGCCGCTTCAGGCAGGGTGACGGGGCGCAAAATCGGGGTCGCGGCATCATAGTCATCCCCCGCCAGTATCTCCTCGCCTTCAAAATAGCCCTTGAGCATCTGATAACGCTGCTGCCGTACCTGCTTGATCAGCTGCGCCACTTCCCGTCGCGGCACCTTGAGTGACGCCATGACGTGGGAGGCGATCATGATGCTGGCTTCGAGAATTTCCGGAATCACCTCGGTCGCCCCGGCCTCCATCAGGCTGGTCAGATGCGCATCGTCCCGGGTGCGCACCAGAATCGGCAAATCCGGGTATTTTTCGCGCAATGAATGCAGCAGTTTTTCGGCTGTGGCGTGATCGTCAAAACTCACGATCAGCAGCGAGGCGGTATCGAGCCCAACCTTTTCCAGCAGGCTCACCTGCCGGGCATTGCCATAGTAGACGTGCTCGCCGGCATCGCGCGCATTGCCCACCAAGAGCGGATCGTCATCCACCGCCACATAAGGTATGTTCTTCTGTTTAAGAAACCGGCCGATCACCTGCCCCACCCGCCCATAGCCGGCAATGACCACGTGGCTGTGCTCTCCCTGGGGCAGATCCACCGACTCCAGGCGTTTGAGGTTATAGATACCGGTTTGCGGCGTGACCCGGGTTTTGAAAATGGCGTTGGCAATCAGCCCGGTACGTTTCACCAAAAAGGGTGTGGCGACCATGCTCACCACAATGATGGAGACAAAAAAGGCCGCCACATCGGGCGCCAGCAGCGCATCTTTTTGGCCCAGGGCAATGAGGGCAAAACCAAACTCTCCCCCTTGGCACAGCACAATACCGGCACGCAGGGCATTGATGCGGGAGTCGCCCAAGAGCAGGCACAGCAGAAAAATCAGAATGGACTTAAACCCGATCAAACAGAGGGAGAAAAACAGAATCCGCGGCCAGTACTCCAGCAGCATGTTCAGGTCGATCATAAATCCGATGGTGACGAAGAAAATCCCCAGCAGCACATCACGAAACGGGCGAATTTCATTTTCGATCTGATGCTTGAAGTGGCTTTCACCCAGCATCATGCCCGCCATGAAGGCCCCCAGCGCCATGGCCAGCCCCAGCGCATGCGCCAGTGCCGCCGCTGAAAGCGCCACCGTCAGCACCGTGAGCACAAAGAGTTCTTCGGATTTGATCTTGCTGATTTCGGTAAACAAAGGCGGCAACAGGTACTTGCCCGCCAGCACCACCGCCAGGAAATACCCCAGCGCCTTAAGGCCGGTCCAGCCGAGATTGCTCCAGAGACTGGAATCCGATCCCGCGCCGCTGCCCACGGCCGGAATCACCACCAGCAAAATGACCGCCGCAATATCCTGAAACAGCAAAATACTGATGGAAATCTGCCCATGACGGGTGTTGATTTCGTTGTGCCGGCTGAGTTCCTTGCTGACGATGGCGGTCGACGACAAAGAGATGGCGGCTGCCGTAATCAGCATGCCCTCCAACGGCACACCATACAGCCAGATCAAGGGCCCAAACACCCCCATGCAGATGAGCATCTGCAGCGACCCCATGCCAAACACTGTGGTACGCAGCGCAATCAGTTTGGGGAGCGAAAACTCCAGCCCCAGGGTGAACAGCAAAAACGCCACGCCAAATTCGGCGATCAGCTGAAAGGTTGCGGGATCGCTGACCACACCGGTAATTTGCGGCCCCACCACAAAGCCGACCAAAAGATAGTTGAGTATGGGAGGCAATCGCAGACGGTGTGATACCAGTGAGGCGGCCACCGTGGCCACCAGAATAATGATGAATTGCTCTAAAACATGTAAGGTCACTCAGTCTCTCCGTGGCGCCGTGTAAAAATCATCATACACCAAATTTTCCGGGGCGATTTCGCGGCGCCCAAAGATGGCAGGAATCACCCGCGACAACTACGCTTGGTGCAACTACTATGCTTGCTGCAACTACTAGGCTTGGTGCAACGACCAGGCTTGCTGCAACAACCGCCCTTGATGACAAAGGCCGTCACGCTCAACCCTGCAGGAGGGCATCATGAGACGTCGCGATCGATCTCCCGTCAGCCTCACCGGATTATTCACAGGCCAGGTGTGGCAGGCCAACCACCTGGCGCCCGCCGGGCTTGAAACCCGCGCCGGTAAGTGGCTGTACCGCTGTATTCGTCCCCTTGATCAGCTCAGCGACCAGGTGCTGGGCATCAGCCTCGAAACCCTTCTGCTGCAACGCCACCTGCTCCTGGATCAGCAGGTACGCGAAGCCATTGATGCGGGCTATACCCAGATTGTGGAACTGGCCAGCGGCCTGTCGGCGCGCGCCGGACGCATGCTCGAACGCTATCCCCATGCTCATCTGCGATGGGTGGAAGCCGACCTGCCCGACATGGTGCGCTGGAAGCTGCAAGGTCAGACGAAGGCCCCCCTGTTCGATACCCGCTGGCGCATTGAGGAAGTCAACATTCTGCGCGAGCAAGGCGACATGAGCGTGGATCAGCTGCTGGCATCCCTCGATCCGCATCGCAAGACTTTGGTCATCACCGAGGGGCTGGTCAATTATTTTCCGTTACCGGTCATCAGCGCCTTTTGGCAACGATTGCACCGGCAACTCAGCCAGTTTCCCCAGGCGCGTTATTTATTTGAAATCTGGCCGGCGCTGCCAAGTCATCCCGATTACTGGCTCACGCAGCTCTCAGGGCAGGCAATAGGTCTGCTTACCGGCCAGCGTATCCCGTTTCATTACGGTGATGACGAAAGCATCCGCCTGGGTGTGCAACGGGCGGGCTTTGCCAAAACACAAGTGATCAATCCGGATCACAAAACCACGCACTGCGGCCTGCCAAGCATGCGCAAGCCGAGCCTGTTTCGTGTGGTTCAGGCGGAGGCCCGGGCCGAGGAGGCACCACCTTCCTGAAGCGCACGCCAGGTGAGCTGCAAAATCAGGGCATCACTGCTGGCGCGATGACGGTTAATGGCGTGGCGGGCAACCACCATCTCCTTGGTGGCGTGCCAGGCATCCATGTGTGCGTCACACAACAAGGAGGTAAGCGCTTCGAGGCGAAACAACTGGGGGCGTTCGGCATGATCGAACAACAGACCGAGCCAGCTCAGATCCTGCCCCCAGGCATCGGTGTACACCCGCTTGCCCCGCAGGTGCTGATTCAGCCAGTCGGCCACCCAGGCCACCGGGCGCCCCAAACGCAAAAGAATGTCGCGGGAAATACCGTGCAGTGCTTCGGCCTCTTCACACCAGTGCGTCCATTCGTTTTCGGGCCGAATCAGGGCGTTGTAGGTTTTGCCGTCTTCGAGCACAAACCCGATTTCAATCGGATAGCTTCCCCGTCCAAAACCCGAGGCTTCAATGTCCAGCATCACAGGTACATCCGGCATAGCTTACCGCCCAACTCGCTCGCATTCACAAGACCAGGCCCCGGCCTCAAGTCGGGGCATCATGCTCTGGTTTCAGTATAGAAAGACAATGGGATCGAGGGTAATCTTTATGGAGGGCAATGCACTGCCACGGGTCGGTATTTACAAAATAACTACGCAGGTAGCAGGAATATAAAATGACCAAAGTGCAACTTTTGGCTAGTATGAAGGCAGTGATCGTCCACCTACTGTCATAACCTTGGGCAAGAACACAAAACGACTATGGCCACAGCGCACCCCAAAGATCTTGACGAATCCGACCTCATTGGCAAAAGCAGCGCCGGGGCAGACAATCGCCGTCGTTATCCTCGCAAAACCGCGCGCTGGTCGGCCGTGGTGCAGAATACGCGCAAAGAATACTTTCACGGCCACACCATCAACGTCTCCGAGAACGGCATGCAGATTTCCCTGCCCTGCAGTTTTGCCAAAGACGAGCAGCTGTTTATCAGCGTTTCGGCCTTTAACCGTGGCACCAGCCTGACCATCAAGGCCATCAGCCAGGTGTGTCATTGCGCCGTCAGCGGCAGCCATTTCAATATCGGTGTTCAGTTTGTGCGCATTGACCCACGCTCTACGGCATTTCTGGCCAGCTACACCGCGGTGACCGAACAGGATTGATTCCGTCCAGCCCCTTCAACGAAGCACCTCCTTGCCCTTAACCGCCACCTTCATTCATTCTTGCCCTGCATACATGCTTGCCCTACATACATGCTTGCCCTGCATAGCAAAAAGCCCCGCCATCAGAGGAAGGCAGGGCTTTTTTGATCCGGTTCGACGCCGGGCGTCAATCGTCGAGATGCAAGGCTACGCGCATGAATTCCGGCGTTGCCAGTGCCGCCTGATGAATGCCCTTGTTGTAGTAGCGAGTCACAAAGGGGCGCTGATCGGCGTCTTCTTCGCGGAAATACTTCAGGGGCTTGTCTTTGCCGGCCATGGTGGCACTCCACCAGCCGGTCGGATAAATCGGCTGCGGAAACGGCATGGTGTGAACATGGCTGAAGCCGGCTTCCTTCATGTCGCCATGCACGCCCTTGATGATGGTAGAAGTGTGCAGCAGGGGTGACTCCGACTGCTGCACCAGAATGCCGCCTTCACGCAACGCGGTGTAACAGTTGCGGTAGAAATCTACGGCGAACAGGCCTTCTGCCGGGCCGACCGGGTCGGTCGAGTCGACAATGATCACGTCAAGGGAGCCTGGCGTGGCATCGGCAATCCATTTGATGCCATCACCAAAGAAAAAGTTTGCCCGCGGGTCATCGTTGGAGTCGCACAGTTCAGGGAAGTACTTCTCTGACAGGCGGGTAACGCGCTCATCGATCTCGACCTGCCAGGCTTCGCGCACCCCCGGATGCTTGAGCACTTCCTTGAGCGTGCCGCAATCCCCTCCGCCAATCACCACCACCTTTTGCGGATTCTTGTGGGTAAACAGTGCCGGATGGGTCATCATCTCGTGGTACAGAAAGTTGTCCCGCGTTGTGACCATGTAGCAGCCATCAAGCACCATCAGTTTGCCAAAGGTTTCGGTATCGTATATTTCCAGGCGCTGGTACTGGCTCTGCTCTTCGTGCAGCTTTGCCTTGATCTTCAACGAGAAGGCCGTGCCTTCGTTTTGAAAGGCTTCGGTAAACCATTCTTTTGGCCAGTTACTCATGTCGTGACTCTCCAGAGTTCAGGGGCAATGAATTTGCAGCTAGTAAAAAACAAGTCGCACATTCTACCTTTTGCCAACATTCAAGTGTAGAAATCGATAAAGCTTTTAGTCCCGGCGAACTATAATAACCGGGACTGATGGCACACTTTTGCGGCAAAACATCAACGAAATGGCCGTAAAAACACTCAAGGAGCACCTCGAGCAGCAATGAAACCTTCCATACGCGAGCGCCAGCCCACTCAATATAACATTCCCTACTGGAGCGATGGTTATATCGACGTAAACCCCAAGGGCGAGGTGGTGATCAAGCCGCACCGGCACAAAAACCACTTGCAAATCAATCTCAAGGCTTTAGTGCAGACGCTGCGCGAACGCGGCCTTAAAACCCCCATTCTGGTTCGCTTTAACGAAATCCTGCACGATCGGGTAAACAGCCTGGTGAATGCCTTCAATGCCGTGTGCAAGCAGCAGAATTATCAAGGCCGTTACACCGTGGTCTACCCGATCAAGGTGAACCAGCAGCGGCGCGTGGTGGAGGAGATCCTGGCGGCGGAACCTGCCGCCAGCCGCTTGCAGGTGGGGCTTGAGGCCGGCAGCAAGCCGGAGTTGATGGCGGTGCTCGCATTATCGCGCCAGAGCGGCTCGACCATTGTCTGCAACGGCTACAAGGATCGGGAATACATCCGCCTGGCCCTGATCGGTCGCAAACTCGGCCATCGGATTTTCATCGTGGTGGAAAAACATTCCGAGCTGCCGCTGATTCTCGAAGAAGCTGAAAAGCTGGGCGTCAAACCGCTGATCGGGTTGCGGGCCCGACTGTCCACCATTGGCAAGGGTAACTGGCAAAACACCGGGGGTGAAAAATCCAAGTTTGGTCTGTCGGCCAACCAGATATTGCAGGCGGTGCGCCTGCTCAAAGAAAAACAGGCACTCGACACCCTGCAACTGCTGCACTTTCATTTGGGCTCACAGATTGCCAACATTCGCGACATTCAAACCGGGCTGCGTGAATGCGCGCGTTTCTACAGCCAGCTGCGCGAAATGGGCGCCCCCATTGACGTAGTGGATATTGGCGGCGGACTGGGCATTGACTACGAAGGCACCCGCTCCCGCAGTGCCTGCTCGGTCAACTACAGTCTGGCCGAGTACGCGTATAACGTGGTGCACACCTTTGCCGATGAGTGCCTGCAGAACGACCTGCCCCATCCCGACATTATCAGCGAATCGGGCCGGGCCCTGACGGCCCACCATGCGGTATTGATTGCCGATGTGGTGGATGTCGAGCAGCCCGACCTGCGCGACATCCGCGAACCTGCGCCCGAAGCCTGCGCGCCCCTGCGCAATCTGTGGCGTGACTATGTATCGATCAAGGAAGCCTCGAGCCCGCGCTCGCTGATTGAAATCTATCACGATGCGGCCCATTCCATTGGCGAGGTGAACTCCATGTTTGCCCACGGGATCTTGTCACTGATGGATCGCGCCGGGGCAGAACAGCTGTGGCTATCGATTTGCACCCTGATTCGTGACCGCCTGAGCTACGAAAACCGCATGGATCGGGAAATCATGGACGAACTGAACGAGAAACTGGCCGACAAGCTGTTCGTCAATTTCTCCCTGTTTCAGTCACTGCCCGACATTTGGGGCATTGATCAGATTTTCCCCATTCTGCCGCTGGAGGGACTCAACAACCCTAACCGCCGGCGGGTGGTGATCCAGGACATTACCTGCGATTCCGACGGGCGTATTGACCAGTACGTTAACGAATCCGGTATCGAAACCACCCTGCCCGTTCCTGACTATGACCCGGCGCGCCCCTTCATGCTGGGCTTTTTCCTGACCGGCGCCTATCAGGAAATCCTTGGCGACATGCACAACCTCTTCGGTGACACCGATTCGGTCGACGTTGCCATGCGCCCTGATGGCAGCCTGCACATTGATCACACCATCAAGGGGGATACCGTCGACAAGGTGCTGCGCTACGTCAATTACGACCCCGAAGCCCTCATGCAGGCCTATCAGGAACAACTGGACAAATGCGAATTCAGCCCCGCGGAAAAAGCGCAACTGCTCAGTGCCTTTAGCGACGGTTTGCAAGGGTACACCTACTTGCAGCGCTAGTATCCGCGTAACCCGGCGGCGCCTGTGGCATTGACACGGGCGTCACTTTGCAAAACCCGCATCCTTGCTACACTGGGTGTAGTAGCCCCCGCATTCTGTTTGTGCACTATGGCGTCCTGAGCGCCAAGAGGATTTCACTATCAACGAGCCACTTTCTACTTTCATGATTCTCGATGGTAAACGTGCCCTCGTGATTGACGACATGGGAGCAGCGGTCGCCATCGCGCGCAACATGCTGTTGCAGCTCGGGGCGCGCCAGGTGGATACGGCAAATGACTATCAATCGGCGTTCAAACAACTGGTACAGCGCAACTACGATCTGGTGCTCTGCGATTTCAACCTGGGCATGGGGCTCAACGGCCAGCAGTTACTGCGCGACTTGCGCCACATTTCGCGCCTGAGCTACACCACCTTGTTTGTGGTGGTATCGGCAGAGCGCACCAAAGACATTGTACTGGGCACCATTGAATGCGAGCCCGACGGCTACATTGCCAAGCCCTTCACCCAGGGCGATTTCAAAAACCGCATTGCCAAACTGCTCGACATGCAGGGGGTGTTCCTGGAGTTCAACAAGGCACTGGATGCCAAGGCCTATGACAGCGCCTTGTCACTGGGCGCCAAAATCGCCGCCGAACACCCCCAATACCGCAGCCAATGTTTGCGCAAAACCGCCGGCATGCTGTACGAACAGCAGCGCTACCCGGAAGCCTTGGCCCTGTTCGAGCGGGAGCTGGAAAAGCGCGATCAGGCCTGGGCCCGAATCGGCCGGGCGCGCTGCATTGCCGAAATGGGCAACACCAAAGAAGCCATCACCGAGTTCGAGCAGATCATCAAGGATCACCCGCTCGCCATTGCCGCCATGGAGAGCATGGCCGTGTGCCATCTCAAGGAAGGGCGCAAACGTGACGCCCAGCAGGCGGTGCAGCAATCGCTGGAACTCTCCCCCATGAGTACCGACCGCCAGCGCTGGATGGGTGATCTGAGCATGGAAATCGGCCAGATGGACTCCGCCCTCAAGGCCTACAAGTCGGTTATCAAGCTGGCCGAAGGCACCCTCAAAGAAACCCGCAAGCAGCATGAAACCTATGTCAAGGCGATTCGCAAAGCGGTTGAATCGGAAACGGATACCAAGGCGCGGACCGAACTCATTGCCGAAGGCCGCAACCACATCAAGGCGGCGATGAAAAAGTGGGAAACCGGCAACGAGTTGCTTAACTACAACGCCGCCATGTTCCGGGCACTGGAAAAATACAATCAAAATCAGGCGGAGGAAGCCATTGCCATTGTCGATGCCACCATTCAGCGCCACAAGGATGAACTGGCCATCGACCCCGAAATGGTTATTGATGTGGCTGAAACCAAGTTCTTCACCGGCGATCGCCCCGGCGCGGAAGTTTTGCTGCGCAAGCTGATGAAGGACTACGAAGACAACAAGGCGCTGGTAGAACGGGTACGGGCCATCATCGACACGCCCTTACCCTATTACAAGCGGGTGTTTATCACCGAAATGAACCGCAAGGGCAAACACCAGTACGACCAGGGTGATTACGACGGCGCGCTGCAATCCTTTCGGCAGGCGCTCAACGAATATCCGCAACATCCGGCCATCAATCTCAACGCCGCCCAATGCATTCTTAAAATGATCGAAGCCGGCACCCGCGCCGCCGGCGCTCTCACCGAGGCGAAGAAATACCTCGATGCCAGTGTGGCGCTGGAACCCGAGCATCCCGAGTTCAATCGCAAACAGGCGTTCACGCGCTATCTCGAGAAGGCGCTCAAAAACACCTGAGGCCCACAAACACAAAACGCCTCAGCCCTTGGGCATCCCTGCCTGAAGGCGTGAGGCGTTTTTTCCTGATCGCAGCAAGAAAAGAGCCGTTTTAGCGTTTCAAACCTAGTTGTTCAACGTGGTATAGACCTTGTTGGACATGCTGGTGCTGGCACCGCCGTTGACCCAACGCACCTTTTTGCCCAGGCTCCACCATTTGCTTTCGGTGGTGGTGGCAAAATCAACGGTGATGCCGTTCTTGCTGAAGTTATTGCTCACGGTGGCAAATTCGCTGCCGGTGCTGTTGTTGATAGCGCCGCCATGGTTGGTTTTTTCACCCATCAACACCGCGTAGTGATTGTACCAGAGCGACGCGGGTGCCTTGCTCACCGACTCGATCACACCGTTGTTGGCGATGCTGCGACTGCAGGAATCGTATTCACCGTCGGCAGGTGCGCCGCAGGCACTGTGTACCGGCACCACGCTGTCATCCATTCCCTTGAGAAAAGGCTTGGTGACCCCCGCATACTCCCAGCCCGTGCCGACAAAACGCAACCTTGGATAGCTGCTGTTCGACATGGCGATGGTGCGCGCATTGGCCGGCTGCAAATCATACATGACGCCCATTTTGCCTTTTTCCGGGGTAAACCCCATAAAGGTGTTTACCGCCGATTTCTGCACGCTGTTGACCCAGCCACTGCCTTCCGAAATCGCCACGGCCAGATCGGCCATTTCAGTACCGCCGCCGGCACCGGCAAAATCCAGAACCGCCAGCACCTTGAATTTGGTGTTGCTGATGCCCCAGGCCGACAGGTTCTGCAACGCATAGCGTGTTACCAGATCGCCGGTGGAGTGAGTCACAATCACGCAGCCGGCACTGCAGGTACCGTTGTTGGCCAGCGTGGTGATTTGCGCCTTGATTTTATCCTTGATACCCCCGCTGATCCGGTCTGCAGAAGACCAGTACAGCTTGGCTTCGGCCTTGCTGCCCCAGTACGCAGACCAATAGGTATCGGCGCTGGATTTCAGGGTTGCGTCATTGGGGAGGGTTTTTAGATCTGTGGATCGAAAACCATGCACCAGTACCACATTCTTGCCCGCCAGTTTGGCTTCGGCGACCAGGGTCATGCCAAGCAGGGAGATGCAGAACAGGGCTTTTATTATTGTTTTTGACATAGAACTTACCTTCGTTGTGGAGTGTTTTTGTTGTTGTGTGAGATCCTCTCTTGACTGCGTCCTTCAGGGGTTGCCCGAAGCCGGGGAATGAGCCCTGTAACCGCACGGGTTACAGTTGGCCCAGTTTGCGCAAAAAAGCCAACCGCTCTTGCGCGAATTCATCCTGGGGGGGGGTGGGGTCGTAACTGCCAAGGCTGAAACCGCTGACGGCCCAGGCCTTGCGCAGACTCATACCTTCCAGATCGTGGGGTTCATTGTCGGGGGCGCTGCGCACAATGCGCACATCCCGCAGCTCATAAGGGCCTTCATCGCCACCCACCGCCAGCGCCTGAGCGTGAGCCTTGAGTTCCAGTGTGGCTCGAATTCCCTGCAACGGCCCTTCTGCCTCCAGATGCACCAGTGGCGCCTGGGTGCTGGCACTGTAAAGATTCGCCGTCACAAAGTAGTAGCCCGGGCGTCGCACCTGAAACTGCAAGGGAATCAGCAATTCGCTCAGGTGCTGGCGGCTGCCGCCCACATCCATCAACACCGCCACCGGCGGATTGAATTTCAGGGGTGCCGTTGCAATCAGGGGGTGCTCATCCACCTCGGCGCGCACCGCCACCTGCAATTCAACCGGCCACTGGCGGGAATTGGTGGCATCCAGCGTCAACTGACCGAAAAAACGGGCCGAGCCCGACTCCTGGGTTTGACTCTGCCAGCTGATGTTCTCAAGCCACTGTCCACCAAGACTGGTTAACTGGGCAATACCCTCGACGCTGGCGCCTTCGGGCAAATTATCCAGCTTCAGTTCAACATCGATCGTTTGGCCGGGAAAGGCCTGATGCTGCGACAAGGTAAGGGCTAACCCCAAAGGTTTATCCAGGCCATCCACCGGAAAAGGCGTAGAAACCGAAGATTTGGACGGCGGCAGATAACGGGCCAGATCCTCTTGCGAGGTAATGGGTTGCGAACCCACCGGATAGCGGCTGGCCTCTTCATACATATCGGCCACCTGCATCAGTTGGGCTTTAATGACTTCGGCGGCATAGGGGTTTTCTCCATCGAAAACCTCTTCGCCCGCCACATCAGTGACGTTGAACAACTCAATCCCGGCCGAGGTGGCGGGAAGCTGCTCCGACAGGGAAAGGGAATCCTGCATCGCCGGCATGGGTTGCATAGCGACGAGAGGCGAAGGTAACGCCTTGGCCGCGACAACCGCAGGCGTTTCATCCTGGGGCTGACTGAGCAGAAAGAAAACCAGGGCAGTCAAGGGCGTCGCTGCCAGGGCAGTGCCCAGCAGATAGAATCGTTTTTTCATGTTTGTGTACTCTGATTATTGTTGTTTTTATATCGCTTGCCTGGATTGCACACCGACATGACGGTGTTAATGTCTGTCGATTTTTTTTACATTATTTGCGATGACACTATCGTCATTAACGCCTTCGGTCGAGGGAAAAACAGGTCAAAACAGGCCATTTCGCGTTTTTTTGTGATGCGTATCACAGACTCTGTCAGCCTTATTTACACCCTGTATTGGACTCATTAATCCGCCGGAGACGCTTTTTTGGCGACCCTTGGGCTAACCGGCAACGCGTACCCCGGCGGCAATTTGTGATCGGCCGGGCAGTCTCGCAGTACAGGCCATTTACGCCCCCCGGGAGACTGGCCCATAATCGCCACTGATTTGGTTTGTTCTCTCACCTACCCGATTGCGATTGACTTATGGGCCACGCCTCGCCGGCTATTGCTGCGCATACCAGTGCAAACTTTTCACTCGCGAAAGTGCTGGCCATTTTCATGGTGGTCACCGGACACTGGTTTACCGGAACCATTCTGTGGATTCCTGTGACTTTTGGATTATTCGTTTTTGCCTATTCATCGGCCTTTTTTACCGCGTCCATTTACGGTACCCGTGTGGACTCCGGCCGCTTCTGGAAGAAAAAATTTCAACGCCTGGGCTTGCGATTTCTGATGACCTCGGCGTTCATCTCGCTGCTGTTGCTGTTTTCTGACAAACCTGTGTTTCACTGGCACACGCTGCTGCATTTCGTGGGCCTCTCCGGTTTGCTGAACTGGCTGCAACTGCCCAATCAGAGTGGTCTGGGTGCAGGACTCTGGTTTTTTACCCTGCTTTTGGGCTTTTACCTTGTTTACCCTTATATTGCCAAGGCAAAGCACCACCCACGACTATCGCTGGCGCTGGCACTGGTGGCCGTTTTCGTGGCTGTCTATCTTGAAGAGCAGGTCAAAGTCGGCCACGAATTGTGGCTGACAATGCTGGGTTTCTGGCTGGGTTCACTGGCGGGGTTGCATGCAATCCAGATCCGGGCGCGTTACCCGTTGATGAATCTCGTGCTCGGTTGCGTACTTCTGATTGTCTTCAATCTGGTCGCGGGCACAAACCGTTTTAACACGGCACTTATTTGCTTCACCTCCATTAATGCCGGACTCTGGTTAACCTTTGCTCGGCTTCCGCCGGCCTTTTTTCGCGCCGGCATACATAAGCTGGAGCAGTGCCTGCTTGAGATTTACCTGATTCACACCTACCTGTTTATTCACCCGACCGGCGTCAACGGCCTCGATTACCTGATTTCCGGTTTCATCATCGTCATCACGGCCATGGGGTTGAACAAAGTCATTACCTGGGTCGATCACTGGCTGACAAAAAGCAAGGTGCCATCCTAAAGGGTGATGCGTGGCGACCGCCAATGACTCAGGACTGATCACCACACGACTATGAGGACAACATCGTGTCACGAAAAAACCGCCCGACGAATAACTCACCCCTGGATCACCAGGAATACGATGTCACGGTGGTGGTGAGTGCCGCCAGAGAAGACCTTCTGGTATTGGCAGAAACCCTGCGGCACACCCTGATTGCCTGTGAGGGGCTTAAGGCAAAAGTCTATTTGCTGGTCAACGGTAACGAATCACTGGCCAAAGACGTCAAGGCCCTGATGGGTGCCAAGTACAAAAACCAGCCGGTCGCCCTGTGGTTTTTTGAGCAACCCGACAAGGCCAACTGCTGGAATACCTATGTTTATGCACTGGCCCCCAAGGCCACACTGCACTTTTTCATTGATGGCTATGTGCGGCCCCGACCCGACAGTTTCAGGCTCGCCCTTGACTACGCCAGGGCGAATCCGGTGCTGGCCATTACCGGGGTGCCGACCAGCGGCCGCAGTTCGGCCCGACTGCGGCAGGAAATGCTTGCTCAGGGAGGCATTCACGGCAACCTGTACGCACTGACGCAGGACAGCCTCGAAAAACTGCAAGCCATCGGATTCAAACTGCCGCTGGGAATCTACCGCACCGATCCGCTCATAGGTGCAGTAATCAATTTCAACTTCGATAACGCAAACCATGCATGGAACAGTCGCGGCGTCACGGTGCTGGAACAGGTCACCTGGGAAATCACTCCGCAGCGCTGGTATTCGTACCGGGATCTCAAAGCGCAATTCAACCGGCGTCTGCGTCAGGGCCGGGGCGTTCTCGAAAACCTCGCCATCAAAAACCACCTTGCCATCAACAAACGACCGGTGCGGGAGCTGCCGGTTACTGCCAGCGACATGATCGCCAACTACCTGCAGACCCATCCCTTGTCCAGAGACACGCTGTTGCGCCATCCGGTTGTCTGGCTGGCATATCGCAAGCTGCGCAAAGAAGGCACTATCGACCTGCCGGCCCTGCTGGAACGATGCCGACGTTACAGCCAATGGTAGCTGCAGGATACGCATAACCGTCGCCAGCCTGTCTGGCACGAGCCGCACGAGCCGCACGAGCCGCACGAGCCCGCCGTTATCCGGCGGACTCACTGGATTGGCAAGAAGTTACCGAATCAGCGCCTGAACCGGGGCGGGCAGGTCGGTCAGGCTGGCGGCAACCGGCACGCCCGAACGCAAATCCAGCACCTCAACATTGGCCAGTGCACCGTCACTTGTCATGTCTCGTCGGGTGCACACCAAAAACTCGGTATTTTTCAGACTGACCGATACCCGCAGGCCGTCATCATCGGTGCGCGCGCCCGCATCGAACTGATTGGCAATCGAACGCAAGGAGAAGCGCACTATCTGGTCTATCCCCAGGGCTTCGAGAGCACTGGCATGGGCCGCCCGATCCACCAGAGAACAAAACCCGGGCGAGTCAGACACCTTGACCGTCGGCTGGTGGTACGCGTCTACAAAGATGCCGTCGAAATCGTTGCTGCCAGGCGTGCCGGCGGCGTTTACGGCAAAAAAGGGCGCCCCGGCTGTCTCACCCGCGGCATTTTTTTGCTCCCCGATCACCCCGAAAATCACGACATCAATGCCTTCACCACCATCAAAAAAATCACTGCCATCGCCCGGTGCCCAGATGAAGGTGTCGTTGCCGGCGCCGCCAAAGGCGCGGTCCCGGTTATCGGCGCCCCGATTGTCGCCATCGACGCTGGCGTTGAAATCCTCGGTGCCGCCGATCAGTATGTCATCGCCCTCCCCACCGACTAACACATCGGCCCCCAGGCCACCGATAATGAGATCATCGCCAGGGGTGCCATAGAGTACATCGGTGGCGCGCAGGCTCTGGTTGGTGGCGCCGGCAGGCCCGCCGGGGTTGTCAGCCAGCAACCGGTGCGCCCGGGTGTTGAGATCATTGCCCGTGATGGGCGTATAGGTTTTGACTGGCGAACTTGTCGGGGTGGCGTAGTTGTTCGAGTCGTCACTGGAGCAGGCCGAGATCAGCCCGGCAGTCAGTGCAACGGCGAGAGAAAGGGTGCTGCGGCGATACAGGGTGTGCCATCTGTGCTTGTTCATCTGTTAAGTCCAAAAGTAAAAAGTAATAAAAAGAAAAAAGTAAAAAGCCACTGGTGTGATGCGAATGGAAAACGGGGCCAACCTGATCAGAGGCTGACCCGAAGGAGTTCCCGGGCCAAAGGCGGCAGTTGCGACAGGTCGACCTCAACCGCCGGTGTCCGGGTCAGATCAAAGACCTGCAGCGTATTGGCGGCCTTGCCGCCGCAGACCAAAAACTCGACATTTTTCACGTGCATGGCAATGCGCAGACCGGTATCGAGGGTATTGGGATCAAGGGACGGGTCAGCCGTTGTCGCCGTAACGAAGGCGTTGTGGGGCGTGCGCAGGAAGAAACGCACCAACTGATCGAGCCCCAGCTCCTTCAGCCCCTGGGCCTCGGTGGCGGCATCAATGATTTCGCAAAAGCCGGGGCCGTTAGCCACCTCGACCACAGGCAAGCCTCTGGCGGTGAGAAAGATGCCATCAAAATCGCCGGTTCCGGCGGTTCCCGCAGGGCTTGCGGCAAAAAAGGGCGCCCCCTCGGTCTGGCCGCTGCTGTTTCGGTTCTCACCGATCAGACCCAGCATCAGTACATCAATGCCCTCACCGCCGTCGAAGAAATCGTTGCCATCGCCCGGGGCCCAGATGAATACGTCATCGCCCGCCTCGCCAAAGGCCACATCGCGATTGAGCGGATTGAAATCTTCTGTGCCACCGATGAGCACATCGTTTCCTGCGCCGCCGAACTGCACATCCATCCCCAGCCCCCCAATCAAAACGTCGTCGGCCGCACTGCCTTGCTGCACATCGCCAAATTGCAGACTCTGATCACCGCCACCGTTGGTACCGCGATTGGCGGAATACAAGGCGTTGATCGCCGTGTTGGTGCCGGTCGCACTGTTAAGATCGGAGCCAATCTGCAACTCGGCCTTTGCCATCAAAGGTTGCAGGCTGAACAGAGCTGCGCCGGTGGCCATGACCATCGCAGCGAGACGTTTGGGGTGGTGCGAGGAACGGGAAACCTGGGTTGTCATCAGTTATTCTCCTTGTTGATTTTTCTGTTTGTTGGTGGCGGTTCGGTGCGCCGGTATCAGCGAACCATGCCTTCAGACACAGAAACTGCCAAACACAGGAGAAAGTTGCAGCAGCAGACGGAAATTACGACTCTGGGGAGTATTTTGTGACGCAGCGCATGTTTTTGCTCAGGCCGCGGGCATCAAGCTGGTTTGAAAGCGCAACAGAAAACAGGCCGGTGATGGCCCTCAGGCCTTCACCGGATCGTAGTTGATTTTGACGCACAAGCCGCTGGCCACATGTGCGGTGGAGGGCTGCTGCGGATGGGGCGAGGCTTCGCGGGTCAGCAACAGGGAATGGGCCGTTTTGATTTTTTGCCAGGCCTGCTCGTTCAGGGTTAAGAGTTCCGAGCCGCGGGCGGCCACCGTACCAAAGGAATAGTAACTGCCGTCGTCCCGGGATCTGGCCCACAATACCAGCGGCTCGCCCGCCTTCACTTCGTCACCCAGCACGTCGAGGCGCAACTGGCGCGACACTTTCGAGCTGGTCGCCACCAGTTGCGCCTGCCCCTGGGGCGTTTCAAGCACCGCCACGTAGTTGACCAGCACCGGCTCGCGGGTAAGTGTCAGCGACAGCATGACCGCCAGAACACAGGCCGTAACGAACGAGGCACCGCCGAGCCAGAGATTGCCAAACAGACGGCGAAGCCAGTGATCCGGACGCCCCGGGAGAACGGGCGGGTCCGATGCGAACGCCGTGGCGGCGGGGGCGGCAGGGGCACCTCCCTGCAGACGCGCCTGCAGGTGCGACCAGAGCGCCGGTGGCGGTGCAACCGCTGGCAGATCATCATTCAAGGTATCGAGGCGCTGCTCCCAAAATGCCACCGCTGCCTGTATCTGGTGGTGCCGTTGCATCAGCTGGATAAAACGCACCCGCGCCCGGCCGCGCAACAGCCCGGTGACATAGTGGGAGGCGAGCATCTGGTACAGTTGTTGATTCAGATAGCGCTTTGGCGTAGACACAGCTCTAACCTCTCTAATCCGCGCTTGAGCCAGGATTTTACGGTGTTGATGGGCGTGTGCAGGCGTTGGGAAATTTCTTCGCGGCTGTGGCCATAGTAGTAGGCCAGGGTAACCGACTCGCGCATCGACCCGGACAGCTGCCCCAGACACAGGTCGAGCTGGTGGCGCTGGCCGTCAAGCTCCGACTGAACCTCCGGTTGGCCGGTGGCAGTCTGGTCATGGAACTGATGCAACTCGTCGTCACCGGGAAAGTCCTCGCGTCGCCGCTTGCCGCTTTGCAGGTGATCCAGTGCGCGATAGCGTACGATGGCCCGCATCCACGCCAAGGGCTCGCCCTGATCACGCCGGTAGCTGCCGGCGTTGTGCCAGATTTGCATAAAACTCTCCTGCAGCACATCCGCCGCCACCTCCGGCGCGCCCAGCATGCGTAACGCCACCGCATTAAGCTTGCCACTGACCAACCGGTACAGTGTTTCAAACGCCGCACGATCACGCATGGCAATACGTGCCAGCAAGTGTGCGCCTTGCTCGTTGATGTCCCCTTCCGGTCCCTGAACCATGCGTACTCTCGTTGTGTTGGTTAAGTCTCTGTGCCGGACAAAGACAACTCCCTGATTTCGCTACGCCAGCGGCAGCGAAAAAGTTGCACTGCCACCTGCCGTGACGGCCTGCGTCCCGCATCAAGCGGGTCAAGGATACAGGAGCGCTTCAACCCCCACCAGATCACACAGCTGTTCATACCCAAAGGCTTGTTCGGCTGCCTGCGCCAGGCGTTCGAAGCTTTCTTCGCGCAGGGCGGCTACATCGACCCGGCTTGATGATTCCAAACCTGCCCAGGCAAGCAGGGCCGCCAGCATGGCCGGGCTGTCGAACAGGCCGTGCAGGTAGGTGCCTGCCACCTGCCCGTCGGCACTGAGGGCCCCCTCGGCTTGCGGGTGCGGCTGCGTCAGTTGCAGCAGCGGTCGGGCCAAGGCCGGCCCTTGACTGACCCCCACATGGATCTCGTAACCGCTTACAGCCGCGCCGCTGGCCAGGTGGATACCGCTCACATTGCGCAGGCACTTTTCGCCCTGCAGGGTGGTTTGCATCTCGAGCCAGCCGAGGCCCTGGCTGCTGCCTGGCGCCGATTCAACGCCGGCCGGATCGTGAATTGCCTCGCCCAGCATCTGGTAGCCGCCGCAAATGCCCAGCACCTTGCCCCCCAGGCGACGATGCCGCTCCAGCACGGCCACCCAGCCACTTGTGCGCAGCCAGTCGAGGTCGGCGCGGGTGTTCTTGGTGCCGGGCAGAATAATCAGATCCGCCCCGGCAAAGTCGCGGGGATCGCGCATAAAACGGCAATTGACCTGCGGGTGCAGGCGCAGGGCATCAAAATCGTTGTGGTTGCTGATACGCGGCAACACCGGCACAACCACCTGCAAGGCTTGCCATTGGCTGCCTTTGGCAGGGGCTTGCACAATGCTGTCTTCGGCTTCGATGTGCAGATCCATCAGGTAGGGCAAGACTCCCAGCACCGGCACCCCGGTACGCGCCGTCAACCAGTCGAGCCCCGGTTGCAGCAGGGCAATGTCGCCGCGAAAGCGGTTTACCACAAAGCCTTTGACGCGGGCTTGTTCACTGGCACTGAGCAGCTCATAGGTGCCCACAAAATGCGCAAATACGCCGCCCCGGTCGATATCTGCGACAATGATCACCGGACAGTCCACGGCTTCGGCAAAGCCCATGTTGGCAATGTCCCGATCACGCAGGTTGATTTCGGCGGGGCTGCCCGCGCCCTCTACCAGAATGACCTCGAACGCTTGTTGCAGTCGCTGGTACGACTCCAGCACCTTGGGCAACAGGCTGGGTTTTTGGGTGTGATAATCGCGGGCATTCATACTGCCGACCACCTTGCCCTGCACTATCACCTGGGCGCCGGTGTCGCTGCCGGGCTTGAGCAAGACCGGGTTCATGTCGGGAGTGGGCGCAATAAAGCAGGCCTGGGCCTGTACGGCCTGGGCGCGGCCGATTTCGCCACCGCAAGCGGTGACGGCACTGTTGAGGGCCATGTTTTGCGGCTTGAAGGGTGCCACCCGATGGCCACGCCGTGCCAGCATGCGTCCAAGGGCCGCTACCAGCACGCTTTTGCCGGCATCCGAGGTGGTGCCTTGCACCATTAAGGTTTTGGTCATACTGCCTCCCGGTTGAGAAGCGGCCATGATACGCCAACCCGGGCCCGGGGCTTAAGTGCCGCGGCCCAAGTGACAGACAATGACATTGCCAGCGGCGGCAAATCCACGCACACTGCCCACTCGCCCCGCCCCCACTGATTTGTACAGGAGCCGCCATGCTGCCGCCCGGGCCGAGCAAACGACAGACCTCAACACACTACGACGTGCTGATTGTGGGTGCCAGCGTTGCCGGCTGCATGACGGCCTTGCGCTTTGCCCGCCTGGGGCTGCAGGTCGCGGTGATCGAGAAACAGGCCGATGCAAAGGCGTACAAACTGCTGTGCACCCATTTTCTGTACCCGGCGGCCCTTGCTCATTTGCGCTGGGCCGGCGTTTATGACGCCCTGCTGGCCGCAGGCGCCGTCCCTTCACAAATGCAGTTGCACAGCCCTGCCGGCTGGTCGCCGGTGACCCTGTCGCCAGGATTGAACGTTCGCCGCGCCCTGCTCGATCCCTGCTTGCGCGAAGCCGCGCAGAAGGCCGGCGTACACCTGTTCTACGGCCACAAGGTGCGCGCTTTGGCGCGCCATCCGCAGGGCCGGGTCACCGGGGTGCAAACCAGCCATCAAGACCGCCGGCAGCTGTTTGAGGCCACCCTGGTGGTTGCCGCCGATGGCCGCCACTCCAGCGTCGCCCGGTTAATGGGGATTGCCCCGGAAATCTTCGCCAATGACCGCTTCAGCTACTTTGCCTATCACCAGACACCCGCCGGCCACAACGCCACCGCGCCAGAAGCGGCTTCAGCCACCCGGGTATGGATGCAGGATGAGGGGCGTGCCTTTGTGAGCCGTTTTCCCAATGATCAGGGCTTGCAGCTGCTGAGTTGTTACCTGCCCCAACGCCACTTCAGCGACTGGCAGGGGCAGGTCGAAACCCGTTTCTATGCCGAGGTACACAAGGTGGCCGAACTGGCGTCTCTGGGGCCGGCGCAGCGGGTGGGCCGGATTCTGGGGCTGCGTCATGCCCCTTCGCTGTGGCGTCCGGCGGTATCGCATCAGGTGGCGCTGGTGGGCGATGCCGCCGTGGCCATCGACCCCCTGACCGGGATTGGCTGTACCTGGGCCATGCAATCGGCACAGCAATTAACTCAAAGCCTTGGCGGGGCCTTGCTGCGCCTCAAACGCCAGCCCTGCAGCCAGGCACAACAGCAACGGCGGCTGCAACGGGCGCTGTCACGCTATCGGTTCTGGCACTGGCTGAAGTTTCGCCCGGCGTTGCTGATCGCCCGACGCTATTCCCGCGACCGGCCGCTGACCGGACTTGAACGCCTGCTGCTGCAGCTGGTGGCACGGGTGTTCAGATCTCGTCTTCAAGGAAGAAATCCGGGAAATAGCGCTTCCCCATCCGCTGATTGAAGGCCACCAGGTTCTTGCATTTGCTCATATAGTCCTTGAGCGGGCTGCGCAGGGGAACGTTGAGGATATTGCAGGTAAATCCAAAGAGCGAGGCATCGACCGAACAGGGCTGCCCTCCCATCATGTAAGGCTTGTCGCCCAAAAAGTCGCCCGCCGCCTTGAGGTCGGCAATGCCAAACTCGTAGATTTCCTCTTTGCTGTGACGCCCCATGCCCTGGCTGTTGATATCCCCCTGCATTTTTTTCTGGATCATGGTGGGCACCAGGGTTTTGACCACCGGCGGCATGTGGCCAAAGAATTCCTGCTTGATCTTGCTCCAGTTATCGTCGACCCAGCGGTTGTAGAGCAGCACCCAATACAGGTGATCTTCGAGCAACCGCTCAAAGGCCAGCGCAATCGCCCTGTCGGCCACCGACAGAGTGGCGTCGAGTTTGATGTCGTAGGTTTTGGTCATGTGGCGAATGATCAGGCCGCTGTCGGCCACAATCTGGTTCTGATCTTTAATAAAGGGCAACTTGCCTTTGGGTGCCTTGCGCGGGTCGGCTACTTCGCGCATTTCGTACTTGACCTCGGCCATCCGCAGCCAGGTTTCAAGCTTGAGGCAAAACGGGCTCATGTTGGGAACGCCCATCAGGCGCGGGAACTGGTACAGGGTAATCATGGTGACAGGCCTTTGAATGAAGAGTCGTTATTATTTTTATCGTCACAACCGCCTTTATTCTCACCACGGCCCGAAGGCGCAGCCAGGATAGCGGGCATTGCACGGAAAAGGAGTTTAGTGCAAAGCGCCACGAGTTCCTAGCCTCACGGCAGTTAGCTCAGGCAGCGCGAAAGGGCTGACCCTCGGCATCCACCAGCAAAGCGGTAACCCCCAGGGCATCGAGCCACGCCTGGGCCTGGGGCCCCTTGAGCATGCCTACGGTGGCGGCCGTCCCGGCCACCAGACAGGAGTCTGCCACCACACTCACCCCGGCCAGGGCGCTCACGACCGGATAGCCACTGTGCGGAAGCAAGAGATGGCAATAACGGCGCCCCTCGACCAGCATGAAGCGCTCGTAATCGCCGCTGGTGGCCAGGCCACCCTGCCATAAGGGGATGCTGGCCACCGCCGTTTCGGGCTGGCGCGGGTGACGAATGCCGATGAGCCAGGGCGAGCCATCCGGATGCGGGCCGATCAGGGCAATGTCCCCGCCCAACTCGACGAGTCCACTGGTGATGCCGGCACGCCGACACACGCCAGCCGCACAATCGGCAGCGTATTCCTTGGCAACCCCGCCGAAATCCAGCTCCATGCCCGGCACGCCAAAGCGCAGATGCGGACGCTCCCAGCGCAGGCGTGACCAGCCGACCCGGGGCAGAACAGCCGCCAGTTCGCAGGCGGTTGGCACACGATTGGCGTCGAAATTCCACACCCGGCGCAACACCCCCGAGGTGATGTCAAAGAGCCCGTCACTGTGTTCCCAGGCCGCGGCGGCGTAATCGAGCAGTGCCGCCGTCTCCTCATCGACGAGGGCGCCTTGCGCCTGCCCCGCCTGCCGGTTAAGGGCCGAGAGCACCGAATCAGCACGGTAGCGGGAGTATTTGTGCTCCAGGCGCCGTACCTGTGCCTCGGCCAGCTGCGCCACCTCGGCCGCCACGGCGGCGCTGGCGGCATACAAACGCACGGAGCAAGGCCCGCCCATGGCACGAAATTCATGCAGAAACAGCCCGGGCTTGATACGGGTGACAGCGCTAATAGAGGTACTCCATTCCCAGTGATACCAGGGTGAAGTTTATCAGGCCGGGGTTTTCTTGCCCCACCCCGCCCAAGGCCAGATCGGCATCACTGACATAACGCTCGCCACTGAGCCGCAAGCGCCAGTTGTGACCCGTGGCCACGGCGGCCAGACCAAAGGTCAGGGCACCGTAGGGTGACAGCCGATAATCCGACGATTGCTCGCCGGCGAGGCCCGGCACATCGGCACCGCGATAAAAGTCGGCCTGCCCCTGGCTGTAATAGCGCAGCGAAGGCACCAGGCGCAGATGTGCATCAATGTTCTGGTGCCACTCGACCCCCAGGGTGTGGGAGATGATCCCCCAATCGTCACCGTAAAGGCGGTAATCCAGATGCAGGGCCGCCTCGGCGGCATCCAGCCAGCGCCGGTAGCGGGTGTTCCACGCCAGCGCGGTGCGGCTGTCGGGGCGCACATCGTAACTGCGATAGGGGTCAGACAAATACCCTTCATGCAACATCAGTGTCACCGTGGTCTGGATCACCGACACCCGGTCGAGTACCTGAGCCACACCGGCAAACCCGGTCAGCGTGGTTTTGTCTTCTTCGGTCGGCCGTGTGACGCCCGGCGCCTGGGTGGGCGAAAGGCTATCCGAGGAAAACCCGACACCGCCCAGCACCGTGGTCTGTTTCTGGTTGAAGTGCAGTTCACCCTCCAGACCCAGATTGACGGCATCGTAGTCGTCTTCCTGCGACACGCCGCCTGTGACAGAGGCATTGCCCTCTGCAAAATACCGGCTGGCCTTGAGATTGAGATCAAGGCGCTTGTCGGCAATGCTGGCACCGCTCATCACCAGCGCCGGGGTAGTGCCAGTTTGGGACACCCCCATGGGCGAGGCGCCGCTCATGGTTTCGTAATCCAGGGTGGCGGCAAGGCTGTAGGCCTCACCCAGGGGCGTGAGCCAGCGAAACTGATGCACTTCAATGTCGTAGCGCTCCTGGCTGCCGGTAGCCACCTGCGACTGGGGCATCCGGTCTTCCTGATACTGGGAATAGCGATACCCCAGTTCGGCCCGGTCTGGAGGCGCATCGGCCAGCGCCGGGGCACTGAAGCCGGGCAGCGCCATGGCAGCGGCGGTCAAGGCCTGCAAGCTCGGTGAGCAGGTTTTCTTCATGAAACTTCCCCTTGTTCGAGACTTAGTTACAACCACAACCGCCACCGCCGGCACTGGCGGCACCGGCAGTCGCTTCCTTGCTGAAGTAAATGTGCTGGCGCAACGCCGCCTGCATCGGATCCGGATCCCAGGCCATTTCGGGGCGAGCCAGCTGACCGCGCTCCCAGGGGGGCACTTGCTCGATCAGTGCCCAGTCGCCGCAGGCGCTGAGCAACAGGGTCGCCAGGATCACCAGGCCCGACGAACGCCAGCGCCGCGTGTTTTTTACCGACTGCAATCTAGTTCGCATGCTGGGCTCCAGGTGTTGGATGCGTGGCGATCAATTGCAGCACCGCCGCACGCAGGGGCTCGATATCCGCCGGCTTGAAGCCGGTATGGGCCAAGCGGATATAGCCCTGGGCATCAATCAAAAAGGCGCTGGGCATACCCTGTAACTGATAGTCTCGGGGCGTCTGCTTTGGCGCATCAAAAAGCACCGGGTAGCGCACCGGAAACTGGGCCAGAAAGGCAAGACCCTGCTCGGGTTTTTCATCGAGATTGATGGCCACCACCTCAAAGCGGTCATTGCCTATTTCGGCGCGCAAGGCATCGAGCATGGGCAATGACTGGCGACAGGGCCCACACCAGGAAGCCCAGAAGTCGAGATACACCACCTTGCCGCGAAACTGCTCCAAAGAGACAGCCTCGCCCCCCTGCAGGGCCGGCAGGGAAAACATCGGCGCCATCACTGACGCCTCTGCCAGCGTCGTTCGGGGGCCGCCGGCCAGCAGCACCCCCACCAGCAGTAATTCCAGCATTGCACGCATTACCGACCTCCTGCAGGGTTTGCCCTGAATCATCGCTTGTATCTGTTTCATGTGTTGCTTGCTCCTGCATCTGTAGGCTTCAGGTTAGGCCAAGAGCGGCAATTCGTTGATCGCCACCGGGTAGCGCTGATCAATTTCCGATCCGCTCAATCCGGCGAGGCGCCGCAAGGATTTGTGAATATGGGCGGGCGTGATCACCACCCCGGCGCTGTCGGGCGCCAGCGTTTGCGGGTTGACCGGCATGGCTTCATACAAGGGCGTTGTCTGCCCTATGACCCTGTTGCCCCGAATACCGGCCCCCATCAGCATCACGCTGGTCACGTTCCAGTGATCCTTGCCGCGATTGGTGTTGTAGAAGGGGGTGCGGCCAAAATCCGACCCTATGACCACCGTTGTTTGCTCGGCGATACCCTGACGTTCCAGTTCGGTCCACAGGTGATCAACGCCCTCGAGCAGGGTATTGAGACTGTTGGTCTGGCTTTGATCATGGTTGCCGTGGGTATCGAACCCGCCGACTGACAGATTGGCCGCCACCGCCAGCCCGGCCGAAAAGGCCGCCGCGGCCATTTCGCCCTGCCCCTTGAGGCCCGAGGAAAGGCGTGTCGGCAGGCGCGCCACAATGGATTCCAGGTTGCCATCGCCGGTGCGTGCTGCCAGCAACTCGTGGATTTTCTGCCGGCGCTTGAGCAGGGTCTGGGCTTCATACTGGCGCGTCAGGCTGGCAGCTTGCGCCTGACTGATACGGGCATAGATGCTGTCTTCAAAGTAACGCTCGTTGTTACCGGGGCTGGGCTGATTGGGGTAGGCCAGCTTGTTGAAGCTGCCGCTGCCCGACACCCGTGAGGCGCTCACCAGGCCGTCGGTAAAGTCGTAACCGCCGTTACTGATGTACGCCATGGGGCGCGTGGCACCGTTGGCACTGGCGACCATGGCGGCAAAGCTGGGGTGCCCCATATCGCTCTTGCCGCTCCAGACAAACCGGTTGCCGACCGTATGGCTGTTGGTCTGGGTATCCACCCCGTTAATGACCAGCAGGCGATTGGCGTGGCGGCTAAAGAAATTGTCCAGCACATCGGTGGCCGGGGCGGTAATGGTGCTGGGGTAAGGCGCATAGCGCAGGCTCCCTGCGGTGCGGATCATGGCCGCACTGAAGTTGTTGACCGGGCCGCGACCGTCGCTGCGGGCTGCGTCACCCTTGGGGTCGCA